>DASRUO010000154.1:0-7077 GCA_035655375.1 archaeon
GCCTTTCAGTGCGGTCGCCGTCTTCAAGCATCACAAGCACCACATCCGCGGCAAAAATTCCATGCGCATCAACCTTTCCCCTTTCCGAATGCAATCCAGGGATTTTTTTTGCCGGCCTCACGCCCAAAACCTTTGCGCCAAATTTCCAGAACTCCTTTTCAATCGCTTTCACGCGCTTCTCCGTCCTGTAAAAAAGATTTATTTCAATTTGCGCCGGAACGGCTTTCGCAAGCCTTGCGATTTCTTTCGCGCACAAAGCCGTTGAGTTGCCGTTCACCGAAATCACGGGCTTTCGCGCGAGCAGCAGCATCGAGGCGGCCGCTTCCGATTGCTTCCGCGCTTCCTGAACGGTTTTCTCGCCGAGGAGATAATCAAATGCTTCTCCACGGCCATGCGCGACCAATCCCGCTTTTGACACAATGCCTTTTTCAAGCCCTTTTTCAATAAGCGCGCGCATTTCCAGAGATTTCCTTCTCGGATGGTTTTTTGGTATTTTGGTGCTCATAAAACCCGCGCCCCGCGCTTGGCAATAGAAGCAACAAAGGTTTTTTTGCAGTATTTTTTCAGTTCCTTCATGGATTTTTCAGGCCTGTTTGCGGGAATGAACACGGTTTCCCCGAGCATCGCCATTCCGGCATCCGGAATTTTTTCAAGGGCTTTTTTAATTCTCGCCGTCGCCAGGCCGGTTTCAAGCGAAAAAAACCTCGCAAGTTCAACAAATTTTTTCATGCTTTTGCCCCCGCCCATTTCCCTCATGCAGTAAGCGCCTGCGCGGTTGATTTTTTCCTTCCATTTGACGCTGCGGATTATTTTTTTCGTGCTTATAGGCCCGTAAAAGCCCAAAACAACATGCTTTTCCGCGCATTGCAGAATTTCCGCGCTGCGCGAAGGGAAAGGCTTTCTTCCCATGATGAATCCGGCATATTGCTCAGCCACAACATCGCCGAGGCCTGTGCCGCAGTTTATCTCCGCGCGCTTCGCAATCTCGAGCACGCCTTTTTTCCCCAAATTAGTTTTCATCAGCCTGTCAAGCGCGAGCGCGAGGCTCAATGCCCCAGCCCCTGAAATCCCGAGCCCGTAACCTATGGGGAATTTTGTTTCATGCAAAACCCTTACGCGGAATTTTTTCCCCGTTTTTTTGCGGTAAAGCCTTACAGCCTCTTTTGAAACAACCAAATCTTTTTTTTCCCTTCCATTAAGGCTGAAAGAGTCCTTTGCGCTTAATTCAACCGTTGTCTTCATTCCATGCGCGAGGTTTATGCCGGCGCCTGTGGAGCCGTCCCTGTAAATCCTGAAAAAGCCGGTGATGTGCGCGGGGCTTTCAGCTGTTGCCTTCACTTAAGCACACCCGCGCGTAAAAAAGTTTCATAAAAGCAATCCCGTGAAATTTTTTTCCCGCTCATTTTTTCCTGCAGTAAACCATTGCGTGGTCTTTCTCGAAGGGCTGCAGCGGCAAAACCCCTAAAATATCGAACTCGTTTTCAAGCTTTTCCGTTTCTTCCTGCACTATTTCTTCCACGGGCATTGCCGAGTTTATTGAGCGCGCCTTCACTGAAAGGAATCCGAAGCCCCCGCGTTTGAGGTAGACACGCGTGTTTTTCAGGAAAATGTCCGCCTGGTTTTTCTGGGAAACGTCCTGGAACAATGCGTCAATGGAAAACCCTTCCAAATATTCCTTGTAAATGTTAGGTTGTGAGGCGTCGGCAAGTATCGGCACCAAATTTTTCCTTTTCTCGCACAAATAAACAAATTTCCTCATGCTTCGCGCGCTCACATCCACGCCGAAAACAATTCCCTTCAAACCCACAATGTCGCTTAAGTGCGAAATCGTCGTGCCTTCAGCGGCGCCGAGGTATAAGATGCGGCTGCCTTTCCCTATGTTCAGCTGTTTCAGCCCCTTTTTTACCGCCGCGGCGACCTTTGAGCGGTAAGGGTCCCACGCCCTCAATTCTTTGCCCTCAAAGTGCAGCAGCCGTTCCCCGTAAACCTGTTCGCCTTTCACAAGGTTTTCAGTTGCGAGGTGCGAGTTTACCGCGTAAACCCCTTCCATGATTTCAGTAGGATTCAAAATGCGTCACTGCAATACTTTGGCACCGATGTTTTTTCAGCCTATTTTTTCCTGCTTTTCTGCCTGAAACCATGGCTGTCCCTGAAAGGCTTCCTGCCTCCCGGGCCGGTCCTCCCGAAGCTTTTCCCGTGGCTGGCGCCGCTCTCCTGTGCCCGCGGAAAGCTCTTTTTTGTGTCGTGGTATGCCTGCCCGGTTCCTTTGAAAGTGCCCGTTGTCCGGTCGCGCCCTGTAAAATTTTTCCCGCCGGAATTTCCGCTGTGCCCGGCAAAACTTTTTTCGCCGGGGCCTTTTCCGTGCCCGAAAAACTTTTTATTGCCAAAGCCCCCGCTTTTCGCGCCGAAACTTCCGGTGCGTGGCCTGAAGCCGCCGCTTCGTGCACCGAATCCGTCGCTGCGGGGCCCGTGCCTTTCATCTCCGCCGCGGCGTTCCGCGTACCCGTTTCTTTTTTCCGTTTGTTCATGGCTTCCGCGCGCTTTCCAGCTTCCGGTGAAATCGTTTCTGCGGATTTCCAGTTTTTCAGGAAACGCTTTTTGGGCCGGGGCTTCCGCCTTTTTGCCCGGCTTCATTTTCCTTCCGGCAAGCTGCCTGGCCCTTTCCTCGAGGCTTTTCTTCAGCTCCGCGGAAATGTCCCGCTTCCCGAAAAAATCGGCTTTCACCGCAATGGCCAATTTTGCGGCAAGGCTTCTTGCGAGCTTGCCTTTCACGTGGAAAGGCGCCGCCTTTATGAGCGGGTGCTGGAAAAGAAACCCGTATTTGGGGCCCTTCACGCCTTTCCGGAAGTGCATGAAAAGCGCTTTTTCCGCGCCTATTATCTGGATGGTTGAAGCGGGCATGAACGCGAGCCTTTCCTTTGACCCGGCTTTCGCGAGGATTTTGGCGCCGATTACCGCGCCGGCGATTTCCGAGAAGTTCGGGAGCTCTGCCTTCATGCTTTCCTCGAGGTATTTTGAAAGGTATTCCCTTTCCTGCCTTAAGTTGAGGCAGTTGAGCGCGAGCATCTTCATTTCGCTCAAGTCTTTTTCCGCGGTTTCAGAGCCCATCGAGTTGGAGGCTGCTGAAGCGATTTCCTGCGCGTTGTTTTCATCACCCAAAACTCCGGAAATTTTTTTAACCGAAAAATTTTTCCTTTCACCGATTGAGTACACGAGCTTCAAGTAAACGTCATTGTCTTTCACCAACTCGTTAAGTTCGGGGAAGTGGAACGCGTGCCACTCCCTCAGCTGCTCAATGAGAAGGTTTGATGCGGCGTCAATGTCTTCCAGGAGGTTCACGGCTTTCGCTATGTGAACATCCTTTGAGGAAAACTTTTCCTGAACCTTTTTCCGCGCCGAGCCTATAAGCTTTTTCCTTAACTCTTCAACATTATCCATTGAGTTTCCCCTCCAGTATTTCCTCAATCTCTGAAACCTTGACCCTTTCCTGCCCCATTGAATCCCTGTCCCTCAAGGTCACCGTATCTTTCTCCATTGTCTCGTAATCAATCGTGATGCCGTAAGGCGTTCCAACGGAATCCTGCCTCGCGTACCTCCGCCCTATGGAGCCCGACTCGTCGTAAATGCACAGGAATTTTTTCGCGAGCTTCCTGTAAATCCCGGAAGCCTTTTCCGCGAGGCCGTCTTTCTTCACAAGGGGGTAAATGCCTATTTGAATCGGCGCCATTTTCGCGGAAAATTTCATCAGCGTGCGCTTTTCATCCTCAACCCTTTCCCCGAAGCTCAGGTCAAGCAATGCGAAGAAAGGCCTGTCCACCCCGAACGCTACCTCTATCACGTGCGGCGTTTCCTCCTTTCCCTCCTGGGTGCGGGCGACAAGGTTTTCGTTGCTGAACTTTGAGTGTTGTTTCAAATCGTAATCGGTGCGGTCGCTGATTCCGCAAACCTCGACCCAGCCGAAGCTGTTCAGCTCAACCTCCAAATCCCATGTGTCATCAGAGTAAAACGCGCGTTCATCGGCGAAATGCTGCCTAAGCCTTATTTTTTCCTCCGGAATGCCGAACCCCAGAAAAAGTTTGTGGGCGAAGTAAAGGTGCCACGCGAAAGCCTCGTTTTTCAGTATTTTTTTCGAAATGGCGTCCTCAAGCGGAATTTTTTCCGGCTTACCGGATTTTTTCTGCGCCGCCTCGGTCCACAATGGAAGCTTTTCCTTTTTCGCTTCCTCAAAGGCCGGCCACTTTTTCTTCATTTCCGGAAATAAAAAAGTCTGGCTTTCCGCCTGCGTGAACTCGCGGCTCCTCAAAAGATGCTGCCTCGGGCTTATCTCGTTCCTGAACGCCTTGCCAATCTGGAAAACCCCGAAAGGCAGCTTGTCACGGAAAAAATTCACGTAATTCTTGAATGAAAGGTAAGTTGTTGTCGCGGTTTCAGGCCTGTTGTATGCTTCAGTGTCTTTTCCAACTGTTGTTTTCATCATCAGGCTGAACCTTTCAATTTTCAGCGCGAGCTTTTTGCCTCCGGGCGCCTTCACGTTTTTTTCCTTCAGCAGTTTAAGCAGTTCCGCGTCTGATAAATGGTTGGCGCCCTCAACATTGGCCATTTCCTCCAAAAGTTTGTCCGCGCGGTAGCTTTCCTTCCCGTCCTCGGTGAAAATTATCGGGTCGTTGAACCCATCCAAATGCCCTGAGGCCTTCCACACTATTGCCGGCGACACAATCGGGAATTCGACCTCGTAAAAGCTTTCCGCGTTGAAATATTCCCGGATTACTTTCTCGATGTTGTTTTTCAGCCTTTTACCCAAGGGGCCGTAACTGTAAAAACCGGCCAAACCGTTGTAAATTTCCGGTTCGGGGCCGTAAACAAACCCTTTCTCCTTCAAGTAAGACACCAATTTTTCCGAAAAGTCCTTGCCGGAGCCCATTCAAGAATTAAGGTAAGCAAAAGAATTAAAATGCAATTTAACCCATCTTTTTTAACGTTTCCCGCAATAATGGAAAACCAAGGCTTCAGCCTCCGTGGCTCAGTGGTAGAGCAGCTGCTTCGTAAGCAGCGGGTCGTGGGTCCGAATCCCACCGGAGGCTCTGGATACAGGTGCTATCAATGCTAATAGAGGAGTCACTGCATTGGAAAAGGAAGAAAAAATACCGCAAAAACATTGAAAATTACATGGTTGAATTCGCCGTTAATAATTCAAAACACGGCAGAGACAGGCTTTACACAAATGCGCTTAACGCCAAAGCCTTGATACCTCAAACCGGAAAGACGCTTAAAGTGGTTTTCAGGAAAATCGGCGAAGACAGGATAAAATTAATAACAGCTTTCTACATAGATTAGGTGTGGTCAGATGAAGAAAAAGGAAACGTGGTATGACGAGGAAGAGGATATAATCGGGATACAGGTGTTCGAAGGGGACTACTGGAAGAGCGTTGAACTGCCCAACGGCGTGGTTATTGATGTTTCAAAAGAAGGCAAAATATTAGGGATAGAAATTTCAAACGCCAAAAAAGTTTTCTCCGGCGAAACAAGGAAAGTGCTCCAAAAGGCAACAGCGTAACGGCGCCCTCCTGAGGCTTCATTAGCAAGACTTTAATTAACAATTTAAAAGGTTTAACCGGAAAATTTCTAAAAGCCCCAAAACAAGTCAAATTCCCGCAAAGCATTCCTCATCCCGCGGTTATTATGACCGGCACTTCCACGGTTTGCCTGTCATCATTGGGCTCGCTGTAAAGAACTCCGACGCGGCAGTTCGCGGTGTCGTCTTTTTTCGCGCTCGCGGGAATGCTTATTTCAAACGGAATCTTTTCGGTTTCCCTTGCAGCAAGCGAATCAAATTTCGCTTCAGTGGAGCCGCTGTTCACGGTGAGCCAGTTCACGCCCGTTGAATCGCATATAACTATCACATCGAAATCGTTGAGGAGCACTTCCCCAGAATTCCGTATTTCAATGAAACCCCTTTCAGGAGGGTACTGTGAATCCTTTTTCTGTATCGTATAAGAATCCCTTATCCCTGAAACGCTTATGCCTGTTTTCGGCTTAGAAATTTTGAGGTCAAGGCTGAGCTGTTTCTCGAAAAAGCTTGTGCGGAAGTAAATCACTCCCTTGATTGTTTCCTCAATCTTTCCTTCGGGGAATGAAACATCTGCAGGAACCCTGAGGGTTATGCCTATGATAGGGCTGTCATTTTTTGCATCAACGCTTACAGTATTCGCGGGGCTGAATTCAAACCATGTTTTAACCTCAGACGCGTCAGTGAATTCCGTAGAGGTTATGTCAACCTCTATCTTAATATCCTTTATTTCAAAATCGTTTTCGTTTTCCACCTTTAACTGCTTTGCCTGCGTTTCTCCTGCCTCCACGGTGCCGAAATTTGCCGTTGTTGTAGAGCTGCCGAACTTCACCTTGAGCTTTGAGTCGTTGAACTGCACCAGCTCGTAAGAGCCTGAAACCTTCGCCTTGCTGTTGTCAAGGCCTTCAATCCTTATTGTAAACTTTTTCCCTTTCCCCAAATCCTTTGAATCGACGCTTTTGTCCACGTTCAGCTTCACTGAAACAATGTTGTCGCCCGGCGCGGCGTTTATTGCGCCTCCGAAGTCAAGCTTCATGACTTTAGCGGCGTCACCTTCAAGCACAAGCTTCACATTTTCCTGCAGCGATTCATTGTTTTTCAGTGTAAGCGTGAACTCTTTCGTTTCGCCGGTGGCGAAAGTGCCGGGAAGCGTTCCGGCCAGTTCAATGCTTTTATCAATTTCAAGCTTTACAGGGATTGCGCCGTTTTCAGAAACATTCACGGGATAAGCCCTCAAAGTCTTGAAATCCGTGGAAAGCACGTCAATTTTGTAGGCGCCGGCCTTAAGGCTTAATTGCTCGCCGCTTTTCGCGCGCGCAACCTCGTTGCCGGAGGTGTCAAGCACGCGTATGCTCGCGCTCACGGGATTTCCCTCGGTGTCTGAAACGCTGAATGAAACCGTTCTCACGCTTCCGATGAAGAAATCGTACGCAAGGAACAGCACTGCAAGGACAATTATGCCGGCAACTATTTTCTTCCTGTTCGCCTTCGCCTTTTCAATCAGGGGGCCC
>DASRUO010000155.1:0-4311 GCA_035655375.1 archaeon
TGGAGGCAATCATTGAGCCGTACTTGCTGATGAAAAAGTAAACGATTTTGGCAACAAGCACGGCGCCGATAATGCCCCCGAAAAAGTAAACGTATTGCCCGAAAGTGGAGCCGAAATAAGTCGCCGCAAGCAGCCCTTCCAAAGCCATGGAAAATATTTGGGGGCTACTTTTTAAAAGATAAGCGCGGTTTAAGGCTTAAAAGGCGCAAAAATCGGTTTTAAAGGGCAAAAACGCAAGCCGGGGGATGCCTGCCACAAACGCCTGAAAACCGGCTTTTCCACGCATTTTGTGTTAGTTTTAAATTACTTTCTATAATATAATGAGTATTAATTCAATTTCATTTCATCGGTTTTTCTGGCGGCACCCATGGGTTTTCAGGTTTCCTGACAGAATTATGCGTTTCAGTAATCCCATAATCCCCCATATTCGTTTCCGTGCCTGCCGCCCCGAAAAGCCCGGAGTTTGATTCACTTGGGTGTTGAAAAGGTTGCCGAGCACTTTCTGGTGCCGAAACACGAGATAGTGCCTGCGGAAAAAACCAAAGAGCTTCTTGAAAAATTCGGCTCCGACCCCGTGAAATTCCCGCAAATCCTGCCGGACGACCCCGCGGTGGTTGAAATCGGGGCGCAGAAAGGCGACATAATCAAGATTTCTAGGAAAAGCCATACCGCCGGAACAAGCGTTTACTACAGGGTGGTTGTTTAATGGCGCAGCAGGCGAGCGCAGCGAGCAAAACCCATGCGACTCCAAAGGAGTATGGGTTGTCGCTCCCAACCGGCGAAAGGGTTGTGGTTGTGTAATGGCTCAAACGCTTGACGGATGGACACTCATAAATTCTTACTTCAGGGACAGGAACATCGCGCAGATTGAAATCGACTCCTACAACCAGTTTGTGGAGAAAAAGCTGCCTGAAATAATCGCCGAAAACGAGCAGGTGGTGCCGAAAATCGAGGAAGTGAAAGTGGAGTTTGAAAAAATCGAGGTTTTGAAGCCGCGCATCGTGGAAGCTGACGGCTCCCCGAGAACGGAATTCTATCCTCTTGAGGCAAGGATAAGGAACAGGACTTATTCAAGTCCGATTTATTTGACAATGAAGCTTTTGAGGCGCGACGTCGAGCAGGACAGGAAGAAAACCTACATCGGCGAACTGCCCGTAATGCTGAAAAGCAACCTGTGCTGGCTGAACGGGAAAACCGAGGAAGAGCTCATCCAGTTCGGGGAAGACCCGAAAGATTTCGGCGGATACTTCATAATCAACGGCTCGGAAAAGGCGCTGATGACGCAGGAAGTGCTTGCCTCTGACAGGGTCATTGTGTCGGAGCAGACCGACAAGATTGTTGCGGAGGTCATAAGCACGAGGGGCGCGTTCAAGGGAAGGGTCAGAATCATCAGAAACCCTGACGGCGTGCTTAATGTTACTTTTCCGGCTTCGCCGCGCAAGCTGAAGCTTTTTGTCTTGCTCAAGGCGTTGGGGCTGAAAACCAGCCAGTCGATAAGGGAAGCCTTCATTGATGAAGTGCATCTGCAGAATGACGTGATGATAAACATTGAAAACCTTCTCGTGAAAAGCGAGAAAGAGGCGCTGGACAAAATCGGCAAATTCGTGGCGCCGGGGCAGGTTGAGGATTACAGGCTGCGCAGGGCGCAGGAAGTCATTGACGCTTTCCTGCTTCCGCACATCGGGCAGGACGCGAAGCACAGGCTCGCAAAGGCTTACTATCTCGTGATGATGGCAACGAAAGCCATTGAAAGGGCTTACAGGCTCCGCGAGGAAGACGACAAGGACCATTACTCGAACAAGCGCCTCGAACTTTCCGGAAAATTGATGGAGCATTTGTTCAGGTACAGCTTCAAGTATTTCATCAAGGACCTGAAATTCCAGATTGACAGGACCGTTACGAGGAGAAGGAAGCTTAACATTTCAACGATTGTGAGGCCGGGCGCCGTTTCTGAACGGGTCAGGTTCGCGATGAGCACCGGCAACTGGATCGGGAGGGCAACCGGAGTGAGCAAATTCATGGACCGCGTCAATTATCTTTCGCCTTTGACAGATTTGAGGAAAGTGAAAAGCCCCCTGGACAAGAACAGGGAATTATACGAGGCGCGCGACGTGCACGGAACGCACTGGGGAAGGCTTTGCCCGATTGAGACGCCTGACGGGCCGCAGTGCCTTGCGCCAGAAACTGAAATAATCCTAAGCGATTATTCAAGCATGAGCATTGCAGAGTTTGAAAATTTCTGGAAAAAGGAAAGAATTGCGAGCATTGACTGGAATTCACAGGCAAAAGCTGAAAAAAAAGCAAATGCTGCAAGGTTTTTGAAAATGCGGCCCGCAAAAAAAGTCCTGGAGTTAAAAACCAAGGAAACAGGCAGGAGCATTAAAGCAACTTTAGACCATCCATTCTATTCCGAAGAGGTTGGAAAGACAGAATTGCAGAATCTAAAGCTTGGGGACAGGATTGCGGTAATGCCTCTAAAGCCCGTGAAATTTGAAAAGCCTGAAGGAAAAACAATTCTTACCGAAGGGGACATTGCAAAAGCATTGCCTGCAAAAAGCGACTTGAAATACATTGTCAGCGAATTAAAAAACAAAAATCTTCTGCCCTTAAGGGATTCTGACAAAAGGCTTGGCATTCTCGCAAGGCTTTTGGGGCATTGCTTTGGCGACGGAAGCCTGACTCTTTCAATGAAAAAATTCAAAAGCAGCTGCGCAATTGTTTTTTCTGGAAGGCAGGAAGATTTGGAAGAAATTGGAAAAGAACTGCAAGAGCTTGGCTTTCCGCATTCTAAAATCACCTGCTGGAGCAAAAAATCAGTGCTTGAAAACGGCATGGTAATCAATGGAATTTCCACAAGAATGGAATGCTATTCAAAGCCATTGTGGGTTTTGCTAAAGGCTTTGGGAGCGCCCGCAGGAGACAAGGCATTGGCAAAGTTTGGGGTGCCGGAATGGCTGAAAACCCAGAGAAAAACAACAATCAGGGATTTTTTGGCCGCCTATTTTGGAAGCGAAATGACAAAGCCGGCAGTTGACAAAAGGGACGGAAAAACATTCCTGCAGCCAGGGTTTTCACTGAACAAAAGCAAAGAACTTGTAGAAAATGGCGTGAGGTTTGCTGAAGAGCTCAAGGAATTGCTTTCAATATTTGGCATCAAAATAGCGCAAGTGAAGGTAGTTGACGGAGTTAAGAGAAAGTCGGGCATTGAAACAAGAAAAATCAAGGTCTTGCTTAATTCAAGCATTGAAAACCTCGCAGAACTTTACGGAACCATTGGATTTGCCTACTGCAGCGAGAGAAAAAGCATTGCAAGGCTTGCGTTTGCATACCTGGAGAGCAAAAAATTCGAGATTGAAAAAAGGCAAAGAATTGCGGAAAAAATTGCAGTGCTTGCAGGAAACGGAAAGCAAAAAAGCGAAATTTTGAAAGAGATTAGGTTTGAAGCAAGAGGGCACGATGTTGCAAACTGGCTTAAGGCATTCAGAAAAGGCAAAACTGTCAGGGCAAGGGCTTCGGAAATTGACTTTCCAAAATTCAAAGAATGGATTAGAGAGTGTGCTGTTTCAGAGAATGGCATGGTTTGGGAGACCATTGAAAGCCTGAGAGAAGTTGAAGAAAAAGAAGTGATTGACATTACAACATTGCAGGAATACCACAATTTCATAGCAAACAACTTCCTTGTGGGAAACTGCGGCCTTGTGAAAAACCTCGCAATGCTTGCGGAAGTGACAACGGAATCAGAGGAAGAGCCCGTGGAAAAATTGGTGAGGGACATGGGAGTGAAGTTAAAGTAAATTAAATCTGGAAAAAACTGAAATAAAAATTTGTGATTGGCGGAAAAAAGGTTGTTTTTATGGTGTCTGAAGCGAAAAGCGCAAAGGTTTACATTAATGGAAGGCTCATAGGGTTCCATCCAGACCCCTTAAAGCTTACAAAGGAAATCATAGCGCACAGGCGCGGCAGCAAAATATCGCACCAGGTCAATGTGGCGTTCCATGAGGACACGAACGAGGTTTACATCAACACCGACGCCGGAAGGGTGCAGAGGCCGCTTCTCGTGGTTGAAAACGGGAAGCCCAAAATCACCGAGGAACACCTCAAGCAGCTGAAGGACGGAAAGCTTTTGTGGGATGATTTGGTTGAGCAGGGGCTTGTTGAATACCTTGACGCCGAGGAAGAGGAAAACACTTTCATTGCCGTCGGCGAGGCGGAACTCACCAAAGAGCACACACACCTTGAAATAAACGGCGCGGTCACTTTAAGCATCATCAGCAGCATGGTGCCTTACCTCGAGCACAACATGGCCGGAAA
>DASRUO010000156.1:0-6453 GCA_035655375.1 archaeon
CGCTTTTTGAATGAATGAATTGTCCCTCTTGTTTTCCGCGTGGTTTAAAACGGTGCCGAAAGCGCCGGCGCCTTTAACCGCTTCCGGGAGGATTTTGCCGGTGTTCGAGCCGAAGCTTACAGGGTCAACATGCTGGCAGAAAACCTTCATTGAAACGCTTGCGGCTATTTCCTTTAAGTCAATGGCCTGCACGACCGGAATTATTTCGGTTTCACGGCTGTCATTATGAAAAGTTGCGAGAAGCTTGGCGAGCGCGAGCGCTTTCCTGCCTGTGCCTTCCTCAAAGGTTTTGAAGTTCACAAAAAGGTAATAAGGCATAAAACCACTTTCCGCAGAATTTTCCGGGCGCAACCCCGATATAACAAAGCCCCGCCGTATTTAAATCTTTACAGGCAGTAAAAGCTAAAATAAGGTTTCGGGCAGGATATTTATTCATTATGGAAAAACACGTAGCTGAAGCGGAAGAATTCAGGGAAAAATTTGCCGAAAAGTTCGGCTCGGCCGGCGAACTCAAAAAGGCCCTTGAAATGGTTTCAAAAGCATGCGGGCTTGCGGGTCTGGATGAAGGGCTTTACTTCAGGCACAATACGGGCGTTGCGAAAAACCTGCTTGATATAGGGCTTGAAAAAGACGTGGTAATTGCCGGGCTGGTCCATAACGTTGTGAAGCACGGCATAAGCGGAAAAGAGGTTGAGGAAGCGTTCGGCGGGAAAGTGCTTGAGCTCATTGACGAAAAGGCACGGCTTGAAAAGGCGCTGCTTTTCAAGCCCCAAGACCGTGAAAATTCGCGGAAAAAACTTCTCGTGGTGCTTTCAACAAACCCGGGCGCGGTGCTGCTGGAATTAAGCGAGAGGCTGGA
This sequence comes from archaeon, assembly GCA_035655375.1. Taxonomy (GTDB): domain Archaea; phylum Iainarchaeota; class Iainarchaeia; order Iainarchaeales; family Iainarchaeaceae; genus DASRUO01. The sequence continues at coordinate 860 of DASRUO010000156.1, forward strand.
CAAGCTCAGGCGCCTGCAAAACGTCGGGGAAAGCGCGAGGCCGGAATTCCTCGCGGAAACAAGGGAGGTTTTCGCGAACCTCGCGCACAAGATAGGGATTTACTCAATAAGCTCTGAAATGAATGAACTGGTTTTCAGCCACGAAGAGCCTGAAAAATATTCGCAAACCGAGAAAGCGTTAAACGAACTTATGGAGCACAGGGGCAAAGACATTCAGGAAAGCCGGAAAACCCTTGAAAAAGAGCTCGAAAAAGCGGGCATAAAAGCCGGGATTTCCGGCAGGGTGAAAACGGTTTTCAGCGCTTACGCGAAAATGAAAAGGAAGAACATTCCGCTGGAAAGGGTTTACGACCTGAATGCGTTAAGGGTTGTGGTGGGCACTGAAAAGGACTGCTACGAGGTCCTTGGAATTGTCCACAGCATCTGGAAGCCAATTCCCTCGGAATTTGATGATTACATAGCTAAGCAGAAAAAAAACGGCTACAGGTCGCTGCACACCGCCGTTTACGCGAACAACAACAAGCCATTGGAGGTGCAGATACGGACGCACGAGATGGACGATTTCGCGGAATTCGGCGTCGCCTCACACTGGCGCTACAAGGGGGAAAAAAAGGACGCGAAATACGACAGGAAAATCGACTGGGTAAAGCAGGTGATTGAATGGCAGAAAAGCTCCTCTGATGAAAAGCCGGAGATTGACATTTTTGGAAAGGAAATTTTTGCGCTCACCCCAAAGGGCGAGGTGATAGAGCTGCCTGAAGGCTCAACGGTAATAGATTTCGCTTATGCGGTGCACACCGACATAGGCAACAAATGCCAGGGCGGGAAAATAAACGGAAACATGGTGTCGCTCAACACACGCATCAGGAATGCGGACGTTGTTGAAATAATAACCTCGGAAAAGCGGGTACCGAAAATGAGCTGGCTCGGCTTCGCAAAAACCGAAAAGGCGAAGCAGAAAATCAGGATGGCACTCAACATCAGGAAAGGCCATTCAGTGCAGGAAAACGCGCTTCAGCTCAAAGGGCACCAGATAAAGACCGATGACAGGAGGGTGAGGCTGGCGAAATGCTGCACGCCGGTTCCCGGGGATGAAATAACGGCTTTCAAGACATCTAAAAGGAAAATTTCGGTGCACAGGGCCGATTGCCCTGAGGCGGGGAAAAGTTCAGGCCAGAAAATGGACGTTGTGTGGCGCAATCAGGTGAATGAGTATGATGTGGAGCTTGAGATGACGGCAAAAGACAGGATCGGGATACTGAAGGACGCGCTTGAAGTTTTCTCTAAGGGCAGGGTTTACGTTAAGAGGGCTGACGCACGCGCAATAGAGTCAAACACCATCAGGTGCGGCTTCAGCCTGAAAATAAAAAACCTTGAACAACTTGAAATTGTAATTGGAAAACTGAAGGCTGTCAGGGACGTGCTGAAAGTTTACAGGAAATGAAGGGATTAATCACTCGTACCTTAACGCTTCCACTGGATTCATCCTTGAAGCTATGAAAGCCGGGTAGATTCCCGCGAGAACACCCACAATTATTGAGCCAAGAATCGTGCCTATGAAGAGCTCCGGCGTCACAACCGAGTTGAGGCCGAAAGATTTTATGGCATGGCTTGCCGCAATTCCCGTTGCTGCGCCGAGAACGCCGCCTATAACCCCGACAAAAAAAGACTCGTAAAGAATCATGCGCATTATGTTGTCGTTGGTCCAGCCCACGGCCTTTAAAGCGCCTATTTCCTTGAAACGCTCAAGCACGCTCATCAGCATCGTGTTGATTATGCCGACTGCCGCAACGATTGAAGCGATTGACGCAATCACGACAACTAGCAGCGTGATGCTGTCAAAAATCACGCCGAATTGGCCGGAAAAATCGCTGAGGCTCGTGGCCTTGACTTCGTTGCCGTAAAGGAGGTTTATCCTGTCAACAACTTCCTGGTCCATTGAGGGGTCTTCAAGCTGGACGTTTATGAAGCTCACCTTGCCCTGCGGGAACCCTGTCACATCCCTTGCCGCATCAATCGGCATAAGGATTGAATTGTCAAGGAGATCCGAGCCGGTGGTGTAAATCCCTGTGATGCGGAGCTGCGTGCCGTTCACATTTATTTTTGAGCCTACGAATTTGCCGTAATCATCCTTTATTTTTTCCCCGACCATTGCAACGTAGTTCCCGCTGTCGGAAGGCCTGAAATCCCTGCCTTCAAGGAGTTCCCCTGAAAATCCGGAGCCGGAAGCGCTGGAAAGTTTCACCACGTCAAGGCCCACAACTCTTGTGCCTTCAATCCCGACCGGCTTGCCTTCAATTGATTTGGCAAGCTGTATTATGTTCGGCAGCGCAATCTTAACCCCCTTAATCTTGTCAAGCTTTTCACCCCAGCCCTCATCAAGGTTTGTGAATATCGGGTCAGTGGCATTCAATGGCACGACCCTCGCGCCCTGCGCCTGGCTTAAAGCGTCCTGAATCTCGGCCTTGATTCCGTCAACGACTGAGACAAGCGCGATAAGCGAGGCCACGCCGATTATTATGCCCGCAACTGAAAGCAAAGTCCTCAGCTTGTGCCTGAAAAGGTTTGACAACGCCAGCTTTAACATGTTCTCACTTTCTCTTGTTGTTTTCCTCAATCTTAACTATTTTGCCGTCAAGGAGGAAAATCTTTCTTGTGGCGTAGTCAAGGAGGCTCTGGTCGTGCGTGACTATCACAAAGGTTTTTTTGCCTTTCTTGTTCAGGTCACGCATCAGCCCAATAACCTGATTGCCGGTCTTTGAATCAAGGTTGCCCGTGGGCTCGTCGGCGAAAATTATTTCGGGGTTGTTGATCAGGGAACGTGCTATTGAAACGCGCTGCCTCTGCCCGCCTGAAAGTTCATCTGGTTTGTGCCTCATCCTGTCGCCGAGGCCCACGTCCCTGAGGATTTTAATCGCGTAGTCCTCAAACTTTTCCTTGCTGCCCGGCAGCGGCTCAACAGGTATGAGGACATTTTCAAGCGCGTTAAGCGTGGGAATGAGGTTAAAGGACTGGAAAACGAACCCTATTTTATTCCTGCGCAGCATTGCGAGATGCCATTCATCCAGAAGCCGTATATCCTTCCCGTCAACAAAAATGGCCCCTTTTGTCGGGGTATCAAGAAGCCCGATTATATGCATCAAAGTGCTTTTGCCGGAACCGCTCGGGCCGACAATGACGAGAAAGTCGCCCTCAAAAATCTTCAGCGAAACATTGTCCAGGGCGGTTACAACGGTTTCACCCATGCGGTACTCTTTTGAAACGTTTTTTATTTCAATTATCGGCGCTTTCCCCGGCAGCATAAAATTCACCTAACCCCTCAAAGCCTCCACAGGATCGAGCCTTGAGGCAACAAACGCCGGATAAACACCGGAAATAACACCGAGGAAAACCGCAAAGCCAAAGCTTCCGAACAAAAGCACGGGGCTTACAACATACTTGAGGCCGAACGATGATGCAATCACGCCGTCAATTGCGAACCCCATGAGTATGCCTATGACCCCGCCGAAAACGCCGAGGAACGCCGCCTCGTAAAGCACCATTCTCACAACGTTGCTGTTAGTCCAGCCAACCGCCTTTAAAGCGCCTATCTCCCTGAAGCGCTCGAAAATGCTCATAAGTATCGTGTTCGCGATGCCTATGCCTGCAACAATGCTTGAAATCAGCGCGACAACTATTGCGAGCAGCCTTAAGCTGTCGGTGATGCCGCCAAGCTGCTGTGAAAGGTCTTTCTGGGTTAATGCTGTGAGCTCGGTTTCGTACTTCAGTTCAATAAGCTTTGCAACTATTTCATCCTTGTCCGGCTCTGTGAGGAGAACCGTGAAAGAGCTCACCTTGCCTGAAGGGAAGCCGCTTAAATCCCTTGCGTCGGAAAGGTTCATTACAATGAGCCCTCCGAGCAAATCTGATTCCGTCTTGAGTATCCCCTTGACCTTGAATGTTTTCTCGTTGATTTTGATTGTGGAGCCTACAAATTTCTGGTTGCCTTCAGCAATGGCTTTGCCGAGGAGAACATGCCCCGTATCCGAAGCCCTGAGCTCTGACCCTTTTTCAACCTCGCCAATCCACGCTATCTCGCTTGTGGACAAAAATTTGCTTGTGTCAAGGCCGTAAACGGATGCGGCCGAGGTTGAAAGCGAAAGAACTTGGCCGTCGATTTTCTGCGGAAGCAAAAAAATTTCCGGAACCACGGTTTTAACGTAAGGCAACGATTCAAGTTTCTGCCCGAAAGCGGAATCAATGTGTGAAAGCGTCTGGTCCTGCGCGTCTTTTTCAACGACGCTTATCGCCTTGAACTGGCCCACGATGCCGTTGAAATCCTGCGTGAACCCGTCCACAAGGGACACGAGGACAATGATTGCGGCAACGCCTATCGCTATCCCTGCAACGGAAAGGAATGTGCGGGTTTTTCTCCTGAAAAGGTTAAGGAAGGATAATTTAATCATCGCGAGTTCTTCATGATGGCCCACTGCCTGAAGGCAAACTTTGCTATGAAATAAACCAGCCCGAGGGCAATTATTATGAGGATAAGTATGAAGGCGTACACCAGCGGGCCCACCGGCGGCTGCGGGTTGACGAATAAAGGATAGGTTTCTGTTATTACGCTTTTCCCGCCGAGCTCGTCAATGAAAGAAACCGTGATTGTGCCCGGCTGCTCGCCCGGCACCGCGTCATAATCCGCCTTGAGGCTGAAAATTGCCGCGCCGGAATCGTCCGGGTCGATGTTGCCGAGGAAAGCCTTTTTTGTGCCGGCTATTTTGCCGCCGAAATCAATCAAAACCTCTGTTGCCTTGGCCTTTTCCTGCCCAATGTTGTCAAGCTGGACCGACAATGTGAAGGTGCTGCCCTGCATTATTTCCTTGTCGCTGCCGCCGGGCGCATTATCAACTGAATATTCAATGCTTGAAAACACGAGCTCGGGCCTGCCCAGCACAAGGAATGAAAAAGAATTCGAGCTTTTGGAGCAGGTATCACAGTTCGCGTCAACCGAGAAAACGTATGTCTGCGCGGCCACATTGTCGCTGATCCTGAGGGAAAATTCCGCGTTTCCGGTTCCGCCGGGCTGGATGGGCCCTATCTTTTTCAGCGTTCCTGATGAAACTATGAACGGCTCAATGGAGGCATTGGTTACGGGCTTGAGTTCGACGCTCACGTTGCGCGCGGCAGTGGAGCAGGTGTTTTCAACCGGCACCGAAATTTCAAGCGTGTCGCCGATGTGGGGCTTGGGCGAACTCAGTTGAATGTTCCCTATTTGAAGCGTCTTGCAGGATGAAACGTTGAAATTAACCGACTCTGGCTGCAGGATGCTGTCTGAGCCGCTGAGGTATTCAAGCAGTACAGGGATTTTGTAATTCCCGGGCAAAACATTGTTGCCTGCCATGAATCGCATTGAAACGGTTTTGGACTCCCTCGCTTTTAGAGAACCTATGTTTTCAGAAATCTTTACGGGCGAAAAATCGTTCTCGTTCAGGATGAGCGAAACCTTGACGCCGTCTGCGGCCTGCCCTGAGCCGCTGATATTTTTCACGTCAAAATTAAGCGTGATGAGGTCGTTCGCGTAAATGGTGGACGGAACTGTTGACGTGTTGACAACC
>DASRUO010000157.1:0-6800 GCA_035655375.1 archaeon
GCCTACGGAACCGTCAGGTGAAGATGCCCTGAAAGCGTAGTTTCCGGGCAGGATGTTAAAGGTTGCAATGCCGTCTTCGCCCGTCTGTACGGATGCTTCCAATGACCCGTCTATTCCGGACAATTCCGAGCCAGCGCCTGAGCTGATGCTGTAATTTGAGTAAGCGCTCACGTAAACATTTGAAATTGGGTTTCCCTGTGCGTCATGCACAAAAACCCTGACCTCCACTGTAGGGTCCGAAATGCACCCCGAAAACAAAACAGCCGCAACAATGAGCGCCGGAAGCAGGCTATTATATTTCATACAATAAAGAAATGAGCGGGGCTGTATTTAATAATTGCTTTAACCCGAAAAAGCCGACAGCATGAGTTTCGGTAACCAGCTTGAAAAGGTTTTTTATTGGTAAGCTATCAGGCGCCGTTGTTAAACCTAAATCTCTCAAAAGACCCTCGCGTTTCAGGGGACACCAACCCCACTTTGTCAATCTCCTCTATCATTGTTTTCAATAGCCTTGCCGCTTCTTCAATTATCGGTGAATTAGGCTCTTCTTTTAATCTTCTTTTAATGTTCAGGTAAAAGTCCATTGCATTAACCAGCGGTTGTGTTACCAAAAAGTTTCTCTGCAAAACCTTTGCCCTCATTTCTTCCGGAAGCCTTGAAACCAACTTCGCAACATACGGCGAAAGTTTCCCGGCCGGATGCAATGCTGCATTTGGTTTTGCCGCGCCGGCTCCGGCCTTGGCAACCGCAACCTTCTCTCCGGTTTTTTGCGCCGGCTTTTCAGTGGCAGCCTCACTAATTGTTTTTTTTGTGGTTTCAGGAAGAAGTGAATATCTTCTTTTTGCGCCTTCCGGCCTTTTTGCCGCTTCACCTAATAAACGTATATATTGCGGAATCAATTTTTTTGGATTAATGCGTGTTCTCGGAACACGGCCCAATATTCTATATTCTCTGCCCAAGAGGGCTTTGCCTACCGGTGAGTGAAAGTTTACCGGACCCCTTCTCATTGAGCTTTTTAGCGCCATGCGTAAAACATTAAAATTGCCGCGCTTATTAAGGTTTTTGTTCCGCGTTTTCAGGCTTTTGCCGCTGCACGCCAAAGCGGCTTTCCGGTTTTCCCCTGCAACATTTATTAACCAATTCAGCTTTCTCTCTTCTCATGGCAAGCAACATTGTAAGCTCTTTCAAGGCTTTCACGGAATCATTCAAGGTTCCAGATGAAAAGGACGCCCGTGTTGAGGCTTTGAAAAAGTATTTCGCGCGCGGCGGCGTGGTTTCCGCGGTGAAGAAATCCGGCAGCGTGTGGCCCAATCTCATTTACCCTTCGCCTTTGCGTGTCAAGTCTCAGCTGAAGGAATTGCAGGATTTGAAGGATTATTTCGCGAAAAAGCGTTCCGAGTGGGATAAGAGGTTAAAAGACGCGAAATCTTATCACTCACGGCAGCACGTGCTGAAATTTTCCGAGCCGTTGTACTGGAAGCACGTTGCGAAAACCCTCACGGATTCAGATTATAGAAGTGATTTTGAGAAGGTTAAATTGCCGGTGCACCTCGTCGCTGACTTGAAGTGGAAGCCGATGGTGCGCATGTTTGTAGAGGATTTGGATTACAGGAAAAACCTCACGGAAACCGTGCAGGAAAGCATCGTGTACAAAAAGGGGAGAAGCAAGATCGCGAAATACGCCGATGATTTGATGCAGCTGCGCGGCGAAATCTCCACATCCAAAATCGGCGAGCTTGACAAGAAAATCGCGAAACTCAGCGATGAAATCTCTGCTTTGAAAGTGATTGAAAAGTGGGCTGCGGAGTGAATTTGCGATTTTAATTATTTCTTTCCCGCCCCAACAAGTTCCCTTGATTTTTTAGGGTCTTCCCCTTTAGGGGTAGGGTGTTCTTCGGTAAGATGTTTTGGCGTGATGGGTCTAGTGGATGCAGATACGTGCGGCTCATCCCTTCTGTCACGAAATATAACTTCTCTTGTAACTTTTGTTCCCATTCTTGGGCCCGCCGGTCTTTCTACTGATTTTTTCTCCAAGATTTCAGGCAGAGGGTTTCTAGGCGAATGTTCCAGTAAATTATATTGTGCCTCAGTAATTTTTATGGCGGGGGTTGTTCCCCCGTGTAAAATATGTTCCCCAATCTGGTTTTTTCTTTTTTCAGGATGCCAATCAAATTGATTAGGGGTTTTTCTGTGCAGAGGCATAAAATATACATAGATTTAATTAGTATATTAACTTTCCTATTCTTGTATGGGCATTACAAGAGGCGCGGCACGTACAAGACGAAATTTAGTCGGGTTTACGCGGAGATTCAAGCTTACGCCTTTTGAAAAAAGAAACTTGGAAACTGCACCCCCCGCCAACAGAGCTGAGTTAAGGCCTGATTTGGCTAGAAGATTAAATGTGCGGCTTGAAGAGTACAGGGCTTCTAAAGCAATGCCAGAATTTTTTGATGAGCTTTTAATCGGAATCCTTGGCAAGGAATTGCCGCATTTGTTCACAAAGACTGACATTATGGATGAAACTTATGCCGAGCTTCCAAGGCCCGATTTCTATAAGGTGAATAGTGTACATGATGGCATATTCACTTTTCCACAATATATTGAGGGGCTGCTTGAAAGTTGGCATTCTTTTTACTTGAAAGGCGAGGGAACAGTTGGTGGCGGGAAAGATATTTTGCGTATGGATTTTGACGGAAGAAAAGTGGTTTTAACAATTCCAGATCCAAATTTAAGGCATGAGATATCGCATAATTTGGGCATGCTTTTAGGAAAAGATAATTTTTTACATCATTTTACGGGGCAAACAGAAAGAGAGATTGCAATTCCTTTAGAGAATCGTGTAGGTCCCGTAGTTTTTTGGAAACAATCTCTGGATGAAATAGCAAAAACTTTGGCTACTCACGTCCTTCCAAAGAGAAGGTATCTTATTGAAAAACCCTTAAATATCCCTTTAATCAATGGCAGAACTTGGGAAATTCGCCACGTGGTGCAGTGTGACAGGCTTTATAATCCAGTAGTTACGGCCAAGTATGGAAAAATAGGTGGGGACCCCCATTTTGGCAACATGGATCTTGGGGGAAAGCCTGTAACGGCCGGCAATCCTGTGCATGAAGTTCTCCAAAATACCAGGATGGAAAAAAAGTTTCTTTCCAATTGCGAGAGGGTTGCATTGTCAGGTGCAAATATTTTAAACTATCATCTCATAAATTCATTCACGAATTACATTAATGCAAGAATGTCTGGTATACCCCCTTACTACTTTTTTGCCAGAAGGCTGGCGGTTGACATTACCGGGCATTTTGGGAGGGATAGAAAGCTTCATCCCGCAGTGATTGAAATACAATATCCTATTGGGTTCAAAAGTTATGTGCCTGAGCTTGAAGAAGTTGACAGGCAGGCATTGGCCAGAGTCCAAGCAATGGATGAATTATTAAAAAAGCAAGATATGCCTTTAATCCGGCTAATGCGGGGTCGTTGAAAAGTTCATCAGTTACCCAAGCCGAGACTAAGGAAAATCTTTTTAATGCGTAAAAGCATTATTATGTAAATTAAAGGAAAAGGTGCTCGAATGTTTGAATCGGTTTCCCGCGGCTGGAAAATGGTTTCCAAGTCTTTCAGCATCCTGAGAGAGGACAAGAAGCTCCTGCTTTTCCCGCTGCTTTCAGGGTTTTTCTCAATCCTTTTGCTCATAGGATTCCTCGCGCCGCTGTTTTTAGCTGGATTGCTTTCACAATCCGAGCAGGCCTTGGGGCAGGCGCTGTTTTACGCCGTATTGTTCGGTTATTACGTGTGCACTTCTTTCCTCGCGATTTTTTTCAACACGGCCTTGGTCCATTCCTTGAAAACCAAGATTGAGGGCAAGGATGAATCTTTGGGCGCTTCAATCGGTTTCGCGTTTTCAAGGTTTTTGGTGATTCTTGAATGGGCGCTTGTCTCCGCAACCATAGGGTTGATTCTGAACGCAATTGAGGGCGCTCTCTCCAAGAACAGGGGCGGACAGCTTGTCGCCTCAATAATCCGCGCAATTATAGGTTTCGCGTGGGCTATCCTCACATTTTTCGTTGTTCCGGTATTTGTTTATGAAAACCTCGGCTTCATCGCTTCCCTGAAAAAAAGCGCTGAAACCTTCAGGAAAACCTGGGGCGAATCCTTTGTGGCGAATTTCAGCACCGGATTCATTTTCGCAATCCTGACCTTTTTGTGGGTTGTTTTAAGCATAGTGCTCGTGGTTGCGGTTATCCCGCTTTCGCCCGTACTATTAATTCCGGTTGCAATCATCGCGGTCTTGGGCTTCCTTTTGATTGTGCTCACTTCCGCCGCAATCACGAACATTTACCAGACGCTTTTATACCTTTACGCGAGCGAAGGCGTTGTCGCGCCCGGCTTCACGGAAGAGGAAATGCGGGGGCTTTTCAGGAAGTAATGAGGGTTACTTTTCCTGCTTGCTTTTATCTCTTTTTAAAATAAAATAAATTGCCAACCATCCTATGAACAGCATTAAAAGGGCTAATTCGCCCAGCGGGCTGAAGACAATCGCTGCAATTATTCCTTTATTATAATATTTTGCGGGCGGGAAAAGCAACGCTATTGCCAGCAGGATGCTTGTCCAAACCGTCCACGCCATAAAAATTTTGAATGACAATCCGTGGGTTTCCTTCTGCATCTTTATCGCTGCTTTCCTGAAAAAAAGGAATAACCCGCTGAAAACGAAGTAAATTATTATCCACGCCCGAAAAAAGAGCGCGTTTCCGTAAATAGCGTAAAGCACTGCAAGGGCAAGTCCGAAGGCCATGGCGTCAAGGGCCGGTAAAATCACATTAATCCTTTCTTTCGGAATGTTTTTCGCCATGAAAATGTTTTTGACAATTAGCCCCGCAAAAAACGCTATCGCAGGAAGCGAAAATTCCGCGAGCCTGAAGAAGCCAAGCTGGTAAAATATAAACATTGTGAATGTAAAGTAAAACAAATACGCGAAAACCGAACTGAACCTCTCGCTTTTCTTGCCCTCTTTACTCTGCAGTGCACCCATGAGTGAGAAAACCAAAAGCAGTGTTGCCGTGAGTATGACGTCAAAAGCGACAATCGGCTTGAAGAAAGCAAACAAGGAAACGTCAAAAAACAGGGCAAGAAATAAGGCGGCGGCAACCACTAAATAAAAAAAGCCGAAAATTTTTTCTATGCCGTCATCCAGTATTAAATCATTTTTTTGCATTCCTATTTCATTAATTCTTTTCGGCTTTAAAAATGTAGCCCACCCCGCACCGGCAACGAGGTGCCTCAATTTCTTTTTAAACCCCTGAAACAAGCTTCTATTCAGAGGTGATTTCGTGTACGAGTCAAGGATTGTAAGGTTTGTTGAAACAACGCCGTGGAGCAAGGCAGAGCATAAATATGCGATAGCGCTGCTCCGCAGGGCGTGCTAAAGCGAGGAGGTGGGGGTATGAATTCTTTTGATTCAAAAATGAAGCATAAAGGCCCGAAAGCGAAATTCAACGCGGGCGCCGTTCAGGTTGCGGTTTGGGAGAATGAGGGCAAGGAAGGAACGCTTTTCGAAACCGTAACCATTGACAAGCGCTACAAGGCCGGGGATGAATGGAAGTCAACCAATTCCTTCAAGGTGAACGAGCTTCCCAAGGCGATTTTGGCGCTGCAGAAGGCTTACGAGCACCTTGCGCTGAAGCACGAGGAAGCCGGAACCTGAACACATAAGCTTCCCTTAAAATTCCTTTCCGCGCAGTTTTTTTATGCCTGAAGATGCAATCCGCATAGTGAAGGAAGCCAATAATTTCGCCTCCTTCAACCCGATGCAGGAGAAAGCAATCAAGGCAGGCGTTCTGGAGAAAAGCCTCATTGTGAGCTCCCCCACGGCTTCCGGCAAAACAATTTTGGCGGAAATCGCGGCGCTGAATTCCGTTTTGAATAAGGGCAAAAAGGTTGTTTACACATGCCCCCTGCGCGCCCTCGCTTCAGAGCATTTCAACGATTTCAAAACCAAACATTCGCAGGCCCACTCAATTAAGGCTGTTTTAAGCACCGGCGATTTTGATTCAAGCGGCTCTTACCTCTCGAACAAGGACGTGATTTTCACCACTTATGAGCGGCTTAATTCCCTCATCACCCATAAGGCCGAATGGCTCGGGCAGATAGGGCTTTTGGTTGTGGATGAAATCCACGTTCTGGGCTCCGACCGCGGCCCCGCGCTTGAAATGCTTGTGACAAAGCTCCGTTTCCTGAACAAGGAAATGCAGATTCTCGGCCTTTCAGCCACTATCCCGAACGCGAAAGAATTAGCGGAATGGCTTGGCGCTGTATTGGTTGAAAGCGATTTCAGGCCCGTGAAGCTCAAGGAAGGCATTTTGCTTGAAAGCTCGCTTTTTTTCGGTTCCTCAAAACAGGAATTAATCCCTGAAAAGGATTCCGTTTCAACCGTTGCCCTTGACACTCTTGAAAAAGGCAAGCAGGCCCTGATTTTCACGAACACGCGGAAAGCCAGCGAGTCCCACGCGAAAAAGCTCGCGCCCATTGTTTCAAGGCGCTTGAGCGCTGAGGAAAAAAAGGCCCTTGAAAAGGCTTCAGAAAAAGCCTTGAACGCGCTTGAGCAGCCGACAACGCAGTGCCGGGCAATCGCTTCCCTCATAAAGGACGGCGTGTGCTTCCACAACGCGGGTTTGCTGCAGAAGCAGCGTGAAATCATTGAGGAATTGTTCAGGAAAAATTTGCTGAAATTCATCTGCTCAACGCCCACGCTTGCAGCCGGAATCAACATGCCGGCTTTCCGCGTTGTAATCACTTCACCTTAC
>DASRUO010000158.1:0-4220 GCA_035655375.1 archaeon
GATGAGGACGAAAAAGGCATTGAGGAAATAATTTTTTCCGAGGAAATGTCAAACGATGAATTGAACGGCGCAAGCATCGGAAAGGCCTTCAGGGTTGAGGACGCAAAAGGCCGCTACATTGAGTTCGCGAAAGCCTCAATAGGCAATGAATCGCTGAAAGGCTTCAAAATTGTTGTTGACTGCGCGAACGGCGCCGCTTACTCTGTCGCGCCGGAAATATTTTCAGAGCTTGGCGCTGAAACAATAGCGATAAACAATTCTCCTGATGGGTTGAACATCAACAAAAACTGCGGCGCCACCGACATTTCATCTCTTTCGCGCAAAGTTGTGGAAGCGCAAGCCGATATGGGCTTTGCGCTTGACGGTGACGCCGACCGCCTGATAGTTGTAGATTCAAAAGGGAAGGAAGTGAACGGCGACAAAATTCTGGGCTTCATCGCGGAGCATTTAAAATCAGCTGGAATGCTCGCGAAGGAAACCGTTGTAGCCACTGTGATGAGCAACTCCGCGCTTGAAAGGCATTTAAGCGGCGCCGGAATCAGGATGCTCCGCGCCCCCGTGGGCGACCGCTACGTGATTGAGGAAATGCGGAAAAACGGCTACAATTTCGGCGGCGAGCAGTCAGGCCACATAATTTTCGGGGATTATTCAACCACGGGCGACGGCATAATCACGGCCCTCCAAATACTTAAAATCATGAAGGCCAAAAACATTTCAGTCCCGGACGCTTTCAGGCTTTTCGAGCTTTACCCGCAGGTGCTCGTGAACGTGAAGGTGAGGGAAAAAAAGCCGTTCGAGGAAATGCCCCGCGTTTTGGGTGAAATTGATTCCGCCAGCGCCGCGCTTGCCGGAAAGGGAAGGGTTTTTGTGAGGTATTCCGGAACGGAAAACCTCGCAAGGGTCATGGTTGAAGGGGAAAATGAGGCGGAAATAAAAGAGATTGTGGAAAAAATCGCCTTAAGGATTAAGGAGGGGATAGGGGTTGAATGAAAGTGGCATATATGCTGAAAGGCCTGTTTCAGGGGCTGAAAATCGGGGAGGTGATATTCGTTGAATGAAGAAATTGAAGAACTTATTTTGAAAGCCGAAAAAATCATTGAAAAAGGCGTGCCTTTCGAATTCTGGAAACTTTTAGGGGAAGCGGAGCAGGCCGCCGCCTCAATCGGGGAAAAAATTTCCGGCGAGGTTGAGGGCGGAGTTATTGTGAAAGGAAAACTTTGCCTCGGAAAAGGCTCAATAGTGAAGGCAGGTTCCCGCATCGAGGGAAACGTTTTCATAGGGAAAAACTGCGTTATCGGCCCGAACGCTTTCCTGCGCTCAGGGGCAATAATCTGCGGCAACTGCCGCATCGGCACTTCCGAAATAAAAAACTCGCTCATTCTCTCGGGCTCGAACGTGCCGCACTACTCTTACATCGGCGATTCAATCATCGGCAAAAACTGCAACCTCGGCGCGGGCACCAAAATCGCGAACCTCAGGCACGACAACATGAATATTAAGGTTAAAATCGGCGGGGAAAAAATAGATTCGGGCAGGAGGAAGCTCGGCGCGCTGCTTTTCAGCGGCGTGAAAACGGGCGTGAATTCATCAATCAACTGCGGCGCAATCATTCCTTCGAATTCAAAAATCCTGCCGAACGAATTCAGGAAATGATTTTTTTTGCGCCCATTCCGGAAAGCATGTTCCGGCACGGTTCCTGAAAATGGCTGGGTTCAGGAAATGATTTTCCCGTTCACCGCGTCAACAAGCACCGCGCGCTCGCGCGCGTCCTTGGAGTAAACGATTTTCCACGCGGGCTTGTAAAGGAGCTCAACCCTTCTCACAACAATGTTTTTCCACAGCCTTGTCACCGCCGCAATTGCCCGCTCTTTCGAGAAGGTTTCCTTTTCAAGGCCCAAGGATTCCGCGCGCACAAAGGGAAGCTTCGCCAGAGAACCCAAAAGGTCATGCCTTTCGTTCGGCGGCAAATCTATTTTTTCCTTCAGCCAGTAAACGGTTTTCCCGCTCTTTTTGTCCGAAGCCTTTGAAACAATCCCTTTCTCTGAAAGCTTCTGCAGTATTCTCCGCGCCTTCGCCTCGTCCATTTCATTTTGCGCCATTACTTCCTCCAGCAAAAGCTCTTTTTTCCGCAGGGATTTCATCACAAGCGCCTCCTCTTCCCCGGCTTCGGCGAAAAGCTTCAGGCCTTTTGATTCAATGAAGTCCCCGTTCCTGAAATGCATCAATTCCCCTGAAAGCGAATTGATGAAGCACTCCCTTGAAATGAATTCCTTTCCGCGCGCCATTGCGTCAAATTTTACCCTCCAGATGGGGAAATGTTTAAGGTGAACCGATTCAAGCCTTTCATCGGCCCCGAGCAGCCCGAAAAACTTTTTCCTCCTGAGGTTTTCCGCCATCCTCCTTGCAACTTCCTCGTTGACCCTCACCGGAAGCGATAAGAGCTCTATTTTTTCGGCCATTGCATTTTCGCGGGATTCCTCCATTGAAGCGCTCCCGCCTTCACCGGTTCCGGAGCCTTCATCCCCTTCGGCAATGCCTTCATTTTTTTCCTCTTCCAGGGCGTTTTCCGCGGTTTCCGGCGCGAGCTGTTCAGCAAGCTCCCGCTCCGTGAAATCTTTTGATGCAAGCATTCCTCCGGCGGAAATCATCCCTTTCGCGGCGAGCAGCGCGAGAACCTTTTCAAAATCAACCTTTGAATGGTATTTGCTGTTCAATGTTTCAACCGCCATCCTCGCCTTCTCAGAATCCATTTTCCCGTCGGCGGCAATCGTCCTTGAAAGCATTTCCACCGCGATTTTCTCGACCTTGGAGCTGTCAAGAGATTCAGTGAGGCCGCTTGTTTCCGCGTCCCTCCCCTCGTGCTGCGACTTTCTCGGCCGTATCTCCATCACAAATGCCCTGCTTGTCTCCTCGCGCCTGTCGCCAGTGAGCGCAACCCCAACGGGCAAGGTTTTGATGAAATTCGGCGCCCTGTACACGCGCGGAATAATCGTCGGGGTTCTCTTGAAAACGGCCTTTATGTCATCATCGAAAATCAGCTTGTGCGTCATTATCACATCAAGCTGGCTCAGCACTTTCGTGTTTATTGCTGAAGGCTGCTGCGTCGCGAACACCAATGAAAGCCCCGGTCTCCTGCCCTGCTTCACGTATTCAATCAATCCCGCGGTTGCCGGGGTTACTTCATTGCCGCTCGGAATCAAAGTGTGGGCTTCATCAATGAAAAGCCACGTGGGCGGAACCTCCAATTCAAGCAATTCATTCACGCTCAATGATTTGAATTTGTTCGCGGCTTCCTTGCGCGTGGAAATCTTTCTCGCAGAGAGAAGCCTCCTTGCAAGTATTCCAATCACCAACGCCGTTACATTATCCTCCAGGAATGAAGTGTCAAGGATTGTGAGCTGGCCTTCGCGCGAAAGCTCGCTCAAAGGCGTGCCCTTTTCATGGAAAATGCCCCAGTGCTTTGCCGCCTCAAACCTGCTCACTATCGCGCGGATTGAGTCCTGCTTGTAGCCCTTTTCGCGGCTGTTCAGTTCCAAATCGGTTTCAAGGCAGTGAATCAATTCATCAATGGAATAATTTTTCCCCTTGCCGGGAATTTTCTTGCCTGTTTCAAAGTGCTTGTACCCTTTCTCCACTTTTATGAGCGCCTTTTCCAGCAGCAGCCCCGAAACACTGAACCTGTCCACGCCGAAAGTGAGCGCCCAGTCTTCCCCGGTGAGGAGCGAGGGCTGCATCGAAAAGCCGGCATCATAGGTTGCTTTCGGCACCTGGTCCTTTACGCCTTCCGGAATGAAGACCTTGAGGTTTTCAAGGCCTTTCGGCTCAAGGTTCCATTCAATGAGCTTTTCAATTTCTTTTTCCTCATTGTTCGGGAACCTCATCGACCAGAAAACGCCGATTGGGTCGACAACTATTGTGCCCACGTTGCGGTTTTTTTCCGCGAGCTCTTCCGCGACAACCCCTAACACGTAGCTTTTGCCGGAGCCGCGCGCGCCGCAGACGAATATCACATGCGGGTTTAATGAGTCAAGGAAAACGTTGTGCCCCGAGAATTCCTGTTCCTTTACCCTGCCGACCTGAAGCGCGCCGTCGTATCCGTACTTCTTGAAAATTCCCGCTTTCCTCCCGATGAAAACGCTTTTCTTTCCGCTGTCCGCCAAAAACCTCAGTTTTTCCGCTGAAAGCGCGGAAGCGCTCTCGCCCGCGGCCATTTCAGCCTT
>DASRUO010000159.1:0-6184 GCA_035655375.1 archaeon
AAAACACCTCGTGCGGCAATGGAAGGAAAAGAAAATGGCTGCGGATTATTAATGATTCCCAGTTCGGAAACCGAACCGGCGGAACGCGGATTTTAGGTGAATAAATAAACATTTCCCACTAAAAATCCTGCATGAAACCGAAAATTGTTGCGCTTACGGGGAGAAAGGGGAACAAGCTCGCGCTGGAAACCGCGAGGAAAGCGCTGAAGCTTCTTGAAGGGAAAGTGAGGGTTGAAACGGATAAAGGTTTTCTGGGGAAGGGGAAGCCTCTTGGAAAAATCAGGGCCGGCCTTGTTTTAAGCTTCGGCGGCGATGGAACGCTGCTGAAAACTTTCCGCGAACTCAAAGCGCGCGCGCCCGTGATGGAAATAAACTGCGGGAATAAAGGGTTTTTGAGCGCTTACCAGCACAATGAAATCGGGAAAGCCGTAGAGGCGGCGCTTAAAGGGAATTTTTCAGTGGAGGAAAGGTCAAGGGTTTCCGCGAAAATTGACGGGAAAATTAAGGGCGCTGCTTTGAACGAGGTTTTGATTGTGCCGAAGGCCGCGGGAAGGATGCTGAAATGCTCTTTAAGGGTTGGCGGCGAGGAAAGGATTGAGGCGGGTGACGGGCTCATAATTGCGACCCCCACGGGCTCTACGGCGCATTCATTGAGTGCCGGAGGGCCTGTAGTGAAAGGCAACGCGAAGGTTTTCGTTGTTGTGAGCGTCAACCCTGTTGACTGGAAGCACAGGCCGCTGATAGTGAACGACCATGAAAAAATCATTGTTTCGGGGTTCGGGAAAAGCGGCGCAATAGTTGTTGTTGACGGGCAGGAAAGGTTTGCTGTGAAGAAAAAAATTGAATTAATTAAGGGCGCAAGCGTATTGCTGGCAAGGAAAAAAGGCTTGAAGTGAACGCATTTTTCAGGTAACATCCAAACCCGCAAATACTACGTCAATCAACCTAATTTTAAGGGACAAAAGACGAAACCTTTAAATACCTCTTGAAGCACAAGGACTAAAATGGTTGAATTGATTTTTATGGGAACGGACAGCATGCTTAAGGAAGGGCAAGCCAAGAAAAGGGCTCAGGCCAAAATAGTGCAGTCATACCTTTCCAAGAAAAGCCACTATTATTAACTCTTTTAACCAATTTTTTAGCAAAGCCATTGAATCGCTTAGAAGGGGGTTGAGGCGTGAAAACATCTAAAATATCCAAATTCTATGAAAAGCCCTTAAGCGAAAGGATTGAAACACTGAAGGATTTCGCCTCCTTGAGCGGTGAAGAAATTGAAGCGCTGGGAAAATACGGCGCATTGGATTTTGAATCAGCGGACAGGATGGTTGAAAACGTTTATTCAACTTTTCAGCTGCCCTTAGGGATTGCAACCAACTTCACAGTGAATGGCAAGGAAGTGCTCGTGCCTTTCGCATTGGAAGAGCCGAGCGTTGTGGCTGCGGCAAGCTATGCCGCGAAATTAAGCTCGGGTTTTGAGGCAAAGGCCTCGGAGCCGGTAATGATTGGGCAGATTCAATTGGTTGGCGTGAAAAAGCCGGAGGAAGCGATTAAAAAAATCCTTGCGGAAGAAAAAGCGCTGCTTGAAATTGCAAATGCGGGTGATTCAACCCTGATAAAATTCGGCGGCGGCGCGAGGAAAATTGAGGCGCGGAAGCTTGAAACAAAGCGTGGCACAATGGTGATAATTCATCTGCTTGTTGATGTCCGCGACGCGATGGGCGCGAACGCGGTGAATACGATGTGCGAAAGGATTTCAGCGGAAATTGAAAGGCTTTCCGGCGGGAAAACGAGGCTGAAAATAATTTCAAACCTCGCAATCCACAGGACGGTGAAAGCGAAAACTGTTTGGAAGAAAGAGGCGCTTGGAGAGGAAGCGATTGAAAAAATACTTGACGGCTACGAATTCGCGGCAAACGATGAATTCCGCGCGTGTACGCACAATAAAGGAATAATGAACGGGATTGATGCGGTAGTGATTGCAACGGGAAATGATTTCAGGGCTGTTGAAGCGGGGGCGCACGCTTTCGCTTCGCGCTCAGGAAAATACAAACCTCTAACGAAGTATTACAAAAATATGGAAGGGGATTTGGTTGGCGAAATTGAATTGCCTTTGGCAGTGGGAATTGTGGGCGGCGCCACGAGAACGCATCCCCTTGCGAAAATAAACCTTAAAATCCTCGGAGTGAAAACCGCGAGCGAGCTTGCGGAAATTATAGCTTCAGTTGGCTTGGCGCAGAATTTTGCGGCGCTGCGCGCCTTGGCGAATGAAGGCATACAGAAAGGGCACATGAGGCTGCACGCGAAAAACATTGCGATACAGGCGGGGGCGCACGGGAAAGCTATTGATGAAATTGCGGAGCGCATGGGCGCGGAAGGGAATATAAGCGTTTCACGCGCAAAGGAAATATTGGCGGAGAGGAAAAAATGAACAAAATTTTAAAAGAAGGGGCAATTTTTTCGGTAATTGTTTTAGTGGTTTTTATTTTAATTGGTTTTATTCTTCCAGCAGTTTTATTTAAAACTGATTCGCAGAATAACTTGCAAGTTGGTTTTCCTTTGCCAATAGCCATTTATTCGAGCGGCGTACAAACAGATTATCCATTAATTATTTTTTTGAATTTTCTAATTGCAGGAGCAATTGGGTTTGGAATTTCATACATTAAAAACTCGGCGGTGAAAAAATGAACTGGAAAGAATTTTCAAGGCCAACAAAATTGAAAATACTTCTGGCAATTGTTTTGTTCCTTGTTTTACCTTTGACTCCTACACCAGTGCAATGCGCAGGTTCTTCTTGCCCAGATGTATGGTTGAATGGGCTTTCGCTTTCCCAAGCGGTTTTTATGGCTTTTTCACTGATGGCTTCGGGGGAGCCGCCTTCAATTCTTACTAATTTGCTCCCGGGTTTGGTCATAGTTGGAGTTCTGGCAGCTATAATCTCGTACCTGCTTTCCTGTTTAATTGTTCACTTGTACAGAAAATTGAGGGTGAAAAAATGAATCCGGGAATTGTTGGTTACGGAGCATATGTGCCCAAACGCAGGATTACTGTTGAGGAAATAGCGCGCGTGTGGAAAAAGGACGGGAAAGCTGTTTCGCACGGCCTTGGCGTGAAGGAAAAAGCCGTTGCCGCTTGGGACGAGGACTGCGCAACCATTTCGGTTGAGGCTGCGAGAAACGCGCTGGAGGTCGCAAAAATAAATGCGCAGGACATCGGCGCGATTTATGTGGGCTCTGAATCTCATCCTTATGCCGTGAAAACAACTTCCTCAATTGTTGCTGAGGCGATAAATGCATGCCCTGATTTGATGGCGGCTGACTTGGAGTTCGCGTGCAAGGCGGGAACAGCGGGAATGCAGATATGCTTCGCGATGGTGAAGGCGGGAATGATAAAGTACGGGATGGCTATAGGCGCGGACACGGCGCAGGGAAGGCCGGGGGACGCGCTGGAATTCACGGCTGGTTCCGGAGGCGCGGCAATGATTATCGGCGGGAAAAGGAATGAAATAATCGCGGAAATAAATGAAACTTATTCCTTTACAACGGACACGCCGGACTTCTGGAGGAGGCAACACGCGGAATTCCCCATGCATGCGGGGCGCTTTACAGGGGGGCCGGCCTATTTCAAGCATGTGGTGAGCGCCGCAAAGAAAACAATGGAGAAGGCGAGGATGAAGCCGAAAGACTTTGATTTCGTTGTATTCCACCAGCCTAATGGCAAATTCCCTTTGCGTGCGGCGAAAATTCTCGGGTTTGAAGAGGAAAAGCTGAAACAAGGATTGCTTACGCCGATGATTGGGAACACTTACTCGGGCTCTTCAATGGTTGGCTTGGCTTCAGTGCTTGATGTCGCGAAGAAGGGCGACAAAATACTTTTGGTTAGCTACGGCTCGGGCGCGGGAAGCGACGGCTTTGTTTTGACAACAACGAAAAACATCGCGAAAAAGCGCGCGAAAGTGCCTCTGCTTAAAGCGATTGAGGAGAAAGAGTACGTGGATTACGCGCAGTACGCGATTCACAGGAAGAAAATCAAGGGCCTGCACGGGTGAAAAAATGGACTGGAAAAAATTTTTTAAGCCAAGTTTGAGGAAGGCGATTATTACAATTCTGTTATTCGTTGTTTTATCACAATTGTTTAATTTTATTTTTTTTGAAACAGTTAGGCTGGAGTATGCCGGAAATTCCATTGCAATAATTTATGAGATTATTTTAACGGTTATTTCCCCTTTTGGTTATTTTATATTTACAAAACTTTTTTGGTTTTTTGATTTACCTATGGTGGAATTAGGTTTTACTATAGAGCAGATAAGCACCTTAATTTTAACAATCTTGGATTTGGCTTGGTACTATGTTATTGCCAGTATAATTGACTCGAGGCTGAAAAAATGAGAAGCGTTTCAATAATCGGCGTAGGGCTTACAAATTTCGGCGAGCAGTGGGAGAAAAACTTCAAGGAACTCATAGCGGAGGCAGGGGTTAAAGCGATAGAGGATTCCGGCGTTTCAAGGAAAGACATTGAAGCGGTTTACGGCGGATGCATGGCTTCGGGAAGGTTTGTGGGGCAAGAGCATATAGGTGCGCTCATAGCGGACCAATTAGGGTTGAACCCGAAGCCTTCAACAAGGCTTGAGGCCGCGTGCGCTTCAGGAGGGGTTGCTTTAAGGAACGGGTTCATTGCGGTCGCTTCTGGAATGTATGACACGGTTGCGGTTGGCGGAATAGAAAAAATGACCGAGGTTTCAACTGAGGACGCGGGCTTCGCGCTCGGAGGGGCGGGAGACCAGGAAACGGAATTGTTCATGGGCGCTTCATTTCCCGCATTGTACGCTTTAATGGCGCGCGCGCATATGGAAAAATACGGCACAACGGAAGAGCAATTGGCGCAAGTTGCCGTGAAAAACCACAAAAACGCGGAGCACAACCCTTACGCGCAATTTCAAAGGGCAGTAACATTGGAGCAGGTGATGAATTCAGGGTATGTGGCTTCGCCGCTGAAATTGCTGGATTGCTCGCCGATAACTGATGGGGCTGCTGCGCTGATTTTAATGGAAACGGAGAAAGCTAAAAAAATCACTGATAAGGCCGTTGAAATTGTCGCTTCCGCGCAGGCTTCGGACACGCTTGCATTGGCGAGCAGGAAAAACCTTTGGGAGATTGGGGCGGCGAAAATCGCTGCGGAGCAGGCGTACAAGCAGGCCAAAATAGCTCCGAAAGACGTGAGCTTTGCGGAAGTGCATGACTGTTTCACAATAGCGGAAATAATGGCCGTGGAAGCGTTGGGCTTTTGCGAGCAGGGGAAAGGCGGAAAATTCACGGAGCAGGGCAATACGGAAATCGGCGGAAAAATTCCGGTGAACACTTCCGGAGGCCTAAAGGCAAAAGGTCATCCGGTTGGGGCCACGGGGGTGGCGCAGGCGATTGAGGCTTTCTGGCAACTGAACGGAATGGCGGGGAAAAGGCAGGTAAAAGATGCTGAAATAGGGCTGACGCACAATGTCGGCGGAAGCGGCGCCACAGCGGTTGTGCACATTTACAAAAAGGCTTGAGGGTGAAAAAAATGATTGAAACAACAACGGATTTTATTCCGGGAAAAAAGGTCGCTAAAATACTCGGGGTTGTGAGGGGCAACACCATCCGCTCAAGGGGAATGGGCGGGCATATTATTGCGGGAATTGAAAGCGCTTTCGGCGGGCAGATAACGGCTTACATGAAGGCGCTTGACGAGGCAAGGGATGAAGCTTACAGCAAAATGATGGAGGAAGCGGAAAAACTCAACGCGGACGCGGTAATCAACATACGGTTTGCGACCTCACAGGTGATGCCGCAGGCAGCGGAAATACTTGTTTACGGCACCGCGGTGAAATTAGGGTGATTATGGTGAAATTAGAGGGTCACTGCGAACGGAGTGAGCAAGGCCAACCTTCAGGTTGTCCGCTCTACCGCCGCGAGCAGGCGGCGAGGTGAAATGATGGTTCAAGGTTCGTTGCCTTTGCACTGGAGGAAGTATCCGGAAAGGTACAGGCTTGAGGGGAACGTAAACACCGAGACCGGGCAGGAGTTTTTTCCCGCGCGCGTGGTAGACCCTGAAGCGGGAAGAAAGGGCAAATTAAAGGCGAAGGAGATGCCGCGCGAAGGGAAAATACTTTCATGGACCGAGGTTTTCGCGGGCCCGTTGGGGTTTGAAAAGG
>DASRUO010000160.1:0-4006 GCA_035655375.1 archaeon
GGAATTGAAACCGCTTTCATTATTTCCTTGATTTTCTGCGGGTCAGCCATGCGCGCAACGCCGCCTTCGGCCCTTATGTCCGCGGGAACCCTTTCAAGGGCCATCACAGCGCACGCGCCCGCCTTTTCCGCGATTTTCGCCTGTTTCGCGTTCACGACATCCATTATGACGCCGCCTTTCAGCATTTCCGCGAACCCTTCCTTGAGCTTGAAAGTGCCTTTCAGGACCTTTTTTTTCAGCATAAAAACCCGCTAATTAAATGAGATTATAATAAGAATTTAAAGGTATTCAGGAAAGAGAATAGTATGCTTTCAGGGGAAGTGAAAGGGCGCCTCAAAACTTACCTTTTAGAGGATTTGGGGAAAGGGGATGTTTCGGTAGCAATCACTCCGGAAAAAAAATGCTCGGCGATTGTGAAGGCCAATGAGGCGTGCACGCTCGCGGGAATTGAAGAGGCAAAATTCCTTGCGGAATGGCGCGGGCTGAAATTCAGGGCGTTCAAAAAAGACGGCTCCGCGGTAAAGAAGGAAACCAAAATTCTCTGGTTGCGCGGAAGCGGCAGGAAAATCCTTGAAATTGAAAGGGTTCTCCTCAACATTTTGGGGAGGATGTCAGGCGTCGCAACCCTCGCCTCAAAAGCAGTGAAAATCCGCGGCGCAAAAAACAAAACGATTATTGCGGTAACGCGGAAAACAGTTCCGGGCTTTCAGTTGCTTGACAAGAAAGCCGCCGAAGTTTCAGGGCTGTGGACGCACAGGAAAAGCCTGAACGAAATGGTGCTGCTTAAGGACAACCACCTGAAATTTTTTTCCTCGCCTTTTGAAGCGGTGCGGGAAGCCGTGGAAAAAGTGAAAAGCGGGAAAAAAAAAGATGGGGAATGGAAAGGAAAGAGTAAAAAGGTTGAGGTGGAGGTCGAAACGCTTAAGGAAGCGCTGAATGTTGCGGCAGCGAAGCCTGATTTCATTATGCTTGACAATTTTTCACCCACCGGGGCAAGGAAAGCCGTGCACGCTCTGAGAAATGAAGGCTTTAAGGGCAGGATAGAGCTTTCCGGCGGAATCACCTTAAAAAACCTTAAAAGCTTCATTAATGCGGACGCGGACATAATTTCAATGGGGGAAATAACCAAGAAAGCGAAAATAGTTGATTTTTCTTTGGACATAAAAAAAATGGAAAAGCAAAAGTGAAAAATATGAAAAGAGGGCTTTTTGTAGGAAGATTCCAGCCAACGGTTGCGTCCGTTGGAACCGCGCACTGTCTTCGCTTGGGCTCGACAGAGCTTGATGAACTGGGCGTGATTGAATGAAAAGAGGGCTTTTTGTAGGAAGATTCCAGCCATACCATCTCGGCCACCACAACGCCTTGCTGAACGCGCTGAAGGAAGTTGATGAAATGGTTGTGGTTGTGGGCTCATCAAAGGAATCTTTCCAGCCTGAAAACCCCTTCACCGCCGGCGAAAGGATTGAAATGATAGGGCTGGCGCTGCAGGAATCAAAAATTTTTTCCAAGTGTTACATAATTCCCGTGGACGACATCAAGGAGTACGCGCTCTGGACGCAGAGAATCAAGAGTTTTTCCCCGAAATTCGAAATCGTTTTCACGAACAACCCGCTTGTGAGGGAGCTGTTCGAGGCGGATGGCTACGCCGTCAGGAAAATGGTGAGCAACCATAAAAGCCTTGATTCAACAATGGTTAGGGAAAAAATCCTGAAAGGCGAGAGCCTCAAAGGCCTTGTTCCTGAAAGCGTGGAAAAATTCCTCGCGAAAATCAACGCGCGGAAGAGGATTGAATCAATACTCGCGGAAGAAGTCAAGCAGTAGCACAAACTTTTTCTTTCTCTTGGGAAGAGAAACGAAAAAGTTTGACCAAAAAGAAAGAGAACTGAAAAAAGCTTGACCAAAAGAAAAAGAATCTCGGATGTGGCTGGAAATTCATTTCCCGTTCTTTTTCTTCATCAGGCCCTTGACCGACTGTTCCGAGATTTTCCCGTGCTCGAAGGTGTAAACCTCCAAGAATTGGATCATTTTGTAGGTCGCGAAAAAGAACAGCATCGCCACAAAGATTGTGAGCAGCAGCACAAGGATTGTTGAAACCTGCTGCGATACGCCGAAGTAAAATGAAAGGAATATTATGAGCTGCATCACGAAAAGCGCCTCGACTATTATGAGCATCCAGTTTATTGTCGCGGAAAACTCGTCGCTGTACAGCCTCTTGACCGCCTTGGCGCCGTAAATCGTGGAAACGCCTATAATTATTATCGCGGCGAGGTTCAAAATGTTTGAAAGGGTCAATTCAAGCGCCATTCTGCTTCTCCTCCGCCAGTATTTTCCTTGAAAGGGCTTCCGCCTCGCGTATCATCACAAGCAAAAGTATTGCCATCACGAAGCTGAAGAAAGAGTTCCAGTTGATGAAAAAATCGAACCTGAACCCCTGCAAAACCGTCGCAATGAGCAGCGTTATCTGGCTCACGCTGAAAATAAGGGAACTGAAAAAGAAGAACCTGAAAACCTCTTTCACGCGGGGCTCCTTCAGCTTCACGAAGCCGAACACGAACACAACCTGCGAGAAAAGCGATATTGCGGAGGTCAGGAAGAATGCGAAGACATAATCAGCGGCCATAATCACACACCATACCTGACAACCTTGTCAGAAAAGTCAGCGACAAGGCTGTTCAATGAGGAGACATCCCCCGAATCCGATGATAAAAGCACGCACTTGCACCCCAATTCACGCGACTTTGAAATAAGGAAATGGAAAAACTTTTTAACCACGTTCTCTTCGTTGTACACGAGAAAAGTGTTGATTGAATCAACCACTACGAATATCGGCTGCTCGGCGTCCGCCTTTTTGGCCTTCATCATCTTCGCCGCCTGCATGAAGGTTATGGCGAGCATTGTGAGGTTTGAAGGCGAATCAACGAAAGAGCAGTTTTCCGCCTCCGGCTTTCCCTGCCGGTCCACGTACTTTGAAACCATGTCCACGAAGTAAATGTTGTCCATCTTGATGTCGCTTTTCCTGAAAGAGCGCTCAATGAAGCTGAAAGGCTTGTTCACGGTAATGTAAACGCCGCCGAGGTTGCGCGTGTTCGCGAGCTTTTTCACGAAAGCCTTGTTCACGTCCTGCGTGAAATCCTGGCCCCGGAGTATGAGCGCGACCCAGTTGCCGAAATTGTCGTCCAATTCATCCACAACGTCAGAGGAAGGCATCAAAACCGCTAATAAAATGTATGAAGGAGTAATAAAGTTTTTTGTTTGGCCGTTCCGGGGCTTGTCAAGGGAATGCCGGTTTTCCGGCCTGAAGCGCCGGCAGGCATCGCAATTTTAAGCTTTTGATGGAAAAATTCTGCATGTACGAAAAATTTGGTGCCGCGGTTATAGGCTCCGGCATTGCGGGATTGAGCGCGTGCCTTGAGGCATCGAAAAACCCTGAAAAAAGCGTTGCGCTCCTCGACACTTTCAATGAAAAAGCCTCGAACAGCTTTTACGCGCAGGGCGGAATTGCCGCGGCTGCCGGCGAAAGCGATTCATGGGAAAAGCACGCGGCTGACACAATAAAGGCGGGCGCGGGGTTGTGCGATGAAAAAATCGTTGAGCTTGTGGTGCGCAAAGGCATTGAAGCGGTGAAAGAGCTGCAGGGCCTTGGATTGGAATTTGATTCAGGCGATGGAAAGCCTGCACTCGGATTAGAGGGCGGCCACTCCGAAAAGCGCATTCTGCACATTCAGGGCGACAAAACCGGCAAGGGAATAACAAGTTTCCTGAAAGCGCTTGCCTCTGAAAGGGGCAATGTTTACTTTTTCGGGAACACTTTCCTCGAAAAAATCCTCGTGAAATGGAACGAGTTTTCAGGCTTAAAGGTTTTGGGCGGGGAGGAAGGCCTGCGCGCAAACTCATTGGTTATGGCAACCGGCGGCTTTGCGGGGCTTTTCGAGAAAACAACCAATCCCGAAACAACGCGCGGCTCAGGCATTGCAGCCGCTTTCGAAGCCGGCTGCCATATAAAGGA
>DASRUO010000161.1:0-2762 GCA_035655375.1 archaeon
GTCTGAAACTACCTGTCCTTCGAGCCCTGCATCATCGCGCCCACCGAGCCCATTCCCCTGTACTGCTTGAACTTGCGGTTGTTCAAATAAACGATTTTTCCCGGCGTTTCCTCGCAGCCCGCAAACAATGAGCCTAACATCACCGCGCTTGCGCCGGAGGCAAGCGCTTTCACAATGTCCCCCGAATATTTTATGCCCCCGTCAGCGATTACCGGCACGTTTCCAGCGGCCTTGACCGATTCCATTATCGCGGTCACTTGGGGAACGCCAACTCCTGTGACAATGCGCGTGGTGCAAATCGCTCCAGGCCCCACACCCACTTTAATTCCGTCGGCGCCCGCGTTCACAAGAGCCGCAGCGCCTTCCGCTGTCGCAACGTTTCCCGCAATAAGCTCCACATCAAAATTTTTCTTGAACCTTTTCACGGCTTCAAGGACGTTTTTGGAATGCCCGTGCGAAGTGTCCAATACAAGCAAATCAACCTCTTTCCCTATCAGCGCTTCAGCCCTTTTATCGTCTTTCGGCCCCACCGCGGCTCCGACGAGAAGCCTCCCGCGTTTGTCCTTGACAGCGTTCGGGTTTTTCTCGCGGTTCTGGATGTCAGTAATTGTGATGAGCCCTTTCAATGTTCCGTCTTTTTCAACGATGGGCAGCTTTTCAATCCTGTTTTTGTGGAGGATGCTTTTCGCCTCGTCCAGTGAAACCTGTTTTTCAACAGTGATTAAGTCTTTCCTTCCGGTCATGAGCTCTGAAATCTTTTTCCCCGGATTGGTTTCAAAAAGCAGGTCGCGGTTTGTTGCGATGCCGACAAGCTTTCCGTTTTCTACAACAGGAAAGCTATTGATGCCGAACTCTTTCTTCAGCGCATTAATGCGCACAATCGTGTCATTCGGGGAAACCGTTACGGGATTTGAAATCACCCAAAACTCGGACCTTTTAACCTTTTCAACTTCCCCGGCTTGAACCTCTATTGGAATGTTTTTGTGTATAATCCCCAAGCCGCCTTCACGCGCAATCGCAATGGCTGTGGCGTGCTCCGTGACAGTATCCATCGCCGCGGTGAGGATGGGAATGTTTAAGGAGATTTTCCCCGTAATATTGGTTTTAAGGGAAACGTCTTTCGGCAGAACCTCTGATTTGCCGGGAAGAATGAGAACGTCGTCAAAAGTCAGGGCTTTATCCTTCAAAACCTTTTCCTTGCCCATAATATATTACGCTTTACTAAATTTAAAAGGGTTGCGGTTGCGGGGCTCTGGTTAGAAATAAAGGGCGGGCGTTAAATTTATGCGGCAAAATAGTCATTAGGCTGCAATTAACTTCATGTCATTTTTTTATGATTGGGTTTGCGTTTTGTGAGTTGAACGCAATCAATTTATCGTATGCTTCTGAAAATTTGCGCTCAAATATCAAATTGGAAATTTCATGAACCATTTTTTCGTGTTTTTGAATGTCTCTTGAATACTCAATGGCGTCAACACTTGCAACCCAATCGTTGAACACTTCAAGGCGGAATTTTACTATGTTCTTTTTTTCTTCAGCGCCTAACTTTTTGGGCAGGCTCTTTATACTGGACAGGTCAACTTTTTTTTTGTAACTTACAAGGCCTGTGTTTGGGTCAACAGTCCTGACAGGCCTGCGTAGCCTTTTCTCAAGCTCGCGAATTTGACTTACAACCATTTGCCTCCTGCCGGAGAAAGGGTCGTGTTTTTTCAGGGCCGCAAGGCGGCCGCCCTTGGCAATTACTCTTTCTCGAGGGTCCATGCTGATGCGTTTCTCAATAATATCGCCTTTTTGCGAATCCATAATCCTGCGCGTGTTAAGCCTTTGCCTTTCTGCAATAATTTTTTGCTTTTCCGCCTCAAGCCTTTCCGCCTGCGGTTTTTTTGGGTCATATGATTGCCTTGCCCTGTCTTCCTCTTTTGCCTCAAGCATATGCCTTTCCATTGCCGCCTCTTTGCGTTGTAGTGCATGCTCCGCAAATTGTGGGCCCCTTGCCACTTCATTTCCTTTTGTAAGCGTTTCCATCCAAGGCTCTTTGCCTGTCACTTGTTGGCCTCTCCACTCAGGTGTCGTGGTTGTCTTTTCAGGCCTCCACGGGCCCGGGTCCTTCCATCTGCTAATAAGCCTTCTCCAAAAACCCATAATATCAGTAAAATCAAGTTCCCCATCATATAAATTGCTTTCGCTCCGTTAGCCGGCATTCCGCATTATATAAATCAATATTTTAGTGGGCGGGCGGCGGGTTTTTTTGCGGTTAAAGGCTCAGTAAGGAATAAATTGCCCAAACCCTTATTATTAAACATGAAAAGGCTTTCCCTGCTCGCGCTCTCCGCACTTCTTTTATTCGCGGGAATCGTTTTATCGGAGGATTTGAACTCGGCAGGCGTTTTACCTGATGAAAACGCTGTTGCGCCGGTCCCTGAAGCCGTTGTGAAGGCTCCAGACACGGCTGCAGCCGGCCTAAACGTTTCAGCCCCCGATGAAAACGCCGTTGTTCCAAGCCAGGACATTTCTGGAACGCCTCTTCCGGACCTTAACCAGATTTCCCCAAATATAATTTTCGTTTCGCCTCTTGAACTGCAGGCGCTGAAAGGCGTTGAAGTGATTATCGCCTCACTGCAGAATTTCGGCGAAATCACCGCCGCTTGGTTCACGCTTGGCGGCGTTGACTTCAACGGCTTTGTTTCAGGAAGCACGATTACAGCAGACTTCAACACCTTCACGCTGGCAAACGGCGTCTACGATTTGAAGGCGACGGCGTG
>DASRUO010000162.1:0-6004 GCA_035655375.1 archaeon
ATTTCGCGGTCCTTTCGCTGCGCGCTGGGGCGCCGAACTTGCTCTGCCCTGCCCCGAGGCCCACAACAAGATCAGCGATGAATGAATCCTCGGTTTCGCCTGAGCGGTGCGATACAACAACATTCCAGCCATTTTTCACCGCGAGCTTCCAAGCGTTTATTGATTCCGTAACCGTTCCAATCTGGTTCAGCTTTAAAAGCAAAGCATTGCACGCCTTCAATTCAACCGCTTTCCTGATCCTTTCCACGTTCGTGACAAGCAAATCATCGCCGACAATCTGCAGCTTTTTCCCGGATTTTTTAGTCATTTCAGCCCAGCCCTGCCAGTCATCTTCCGCCATGCCGTCCTCGATTGAAACAATGGAAAACTTTTCCGAGAGGCGCGCGTAATAATCAGCCAGTTCG
Organism: archaeon; assembly: GCA_035655375.1. Lineage (GTDB taxonomy): Archaea > Iainarchaeota > Iainarchaeia > Iainarchaeales > Iainarchaeaceae > DASRUO01. Next base: position 405 of record DASRUO010000162.1, read on the forward strand.
GCTGAAGAAAATGCCCTGCTGCCGATTGAGTATTTCCCTTCCGCGAAAAACTCGGAGCTCGCGGGATCCAAGGCGATTTTAATTTTTCCGGAATAGCCCGCTTCCTCAACCGCTTTAAGCATTAATTCAAGGCGCTCCTCAACGCTCTCGATTTTCGGGGAAAACCCGCCCTCGTCGCCTAAAAGCACCGCCTGCGCGCCGTACTTTTTTTTCAGCATCCCCTTAAGCGCGTGGTAGGTTTCAACTCCGGCGCGGAACGCCTCACTGAAGGAATTGAATCCGGCTGGGAAAAGCATGTGCTCCTGAATGTCGTTTTCCTTGCCCGCGTGCTTCCCGCCGTTCAGAACATTCATCTGGGGAATGGGCAATACAAAATTTTTGCTGCCAGAAATTTTGCCGATGAATTCGTAAAGTTCCAAATTTTCTTCCGCCGCGAAAGCCCTGCACGCCGCCATTGAAACGGAAAGGATTGCATTCGCGCCGAGCTTTCCTTTATTGGCGGTGCCGTCCAGGTTTATGAGGAAGTGGTCCAGCTCTTCCTGCGAGTAAAAGTTTTTGCCCGAAATTTTCCCTTTGATTACGGAGCTGACGTTTTCAACCGCCGTGAGGACGCCTTGCCCGCCAAAAGCCTTGCCTGAATCGCGCAACTCAACGGCTTCATGCTTTCCTGTTGAAGCGCCGCTGGGCACAATCGCGGAAAATTTTCCTTTCGGTGTTTCAAGCGTGCACTCAATTGTCGGGTTGCCCCTTGAATCAAGCACTTGCCGCGCCTTAAGCGATGAAACCTTGAGCATGCATAAGTGCAGTGCGGAAAGGGTATTTATTGGTTTCTGAAATAGTGCACAAAATAAGCCTAAACAATTCGTGACGGAAGCTATCGGGATTCTGGCACGGCGAGCAAAAGCGAGTAAGCCCTGCTGAAAGCAGGACGCTTCACCGCCAGCCGAAACGCCGGCTGTGCGTAGGCGTCCCGAAAGGGACGCATGCCTCCCCAAAGGGGATGCTACACACCGCCGCTGTTGCGGCGCGTGAGCAGACGGCGTTTCATCCCGCGGAAGGCTTCACCAGATGCTCTATTTCCGTGCTCCTGAAAAGTTCCAGCTTCATTTTGTTTAAAACGTAGTTTTCCAAAAACCGCGTGTCGTTCGCGGGAAATTTGCCCTGAATGAGTTTGCGGAAATCGCTTTCATTCAGCTTCACGTAATTAAGGCCTTTAATTTCAGCAGGCATCGGCTTGTTGCGCTCGCTCAGGCTTTCCCTCACAAGCACAAAATCAACTTTTGAAAAGCGCGCACTGTAAAAAGCGTCAACCAATATGTCGTGGCCTATGAGCATTGTTTCATCCGCTAAAATTTTTCCGGACTCAAAAAAATCCATGAGCAGGCTCTGCTTGAAAAACTCGTCCACAAAATCCGGGTCGGAGCCAAGGCTCGCGAGGTGCCTCTGCCTGTCTATTTCCTCCTTGGAGTCAATGTATTTTTTCGTCACAAAAAAAATGTTTTCCTTCCAGAAAAACTTTTCAAGCCCGCTTTTCTCAATCAACGGCTTTGCCTTTTCCCCCGAAAAGCCGGTCACGAGGAAAAGCTCTATTACGCCATTATCCTGCAACTTTTTTAGGAATGAAAGCAGTTTTTTCACCTTCATCCTTGAAAGCTTCGGGTTTGCGGGGCCTGGAATAAGCACATCTGCAAGCACGAAGAAAAGCTTCTTTTTGCGGGCGTTTTTATCGGTTATTGCCATGAATGGAATGAATGCAAAAGGTTTAAATCAAAAACCCAGCACAAGGAATATATAATTAATTCACTTTTATGGATACGTCTTTTGGCGGGCCTCAAATGAAAGACAAAATTGCCTTATTCGCGGGAAACAGCAATCCGGAATTAGCCATGGAAATCGCCGCATACCTTAAAACCCCCCTTGGCAAGGTTGAACTGAAAAAGTTCGCGGACGGCGAAAGCTACGTTAATTACATGGAAAGCGTGCGCGGCAGGGACATTTTCATCCTGCAAAGCACGTGCGACCCGGTGAACGACAATCTGATGGAAATGCTGATAATGATTGACGCCGCGAAAAGGGCGGCGGCTGAAAGGATTACATGCGTGATTCCATTTTACGGTTACGCGAAGCAGGACAGGAAAGCGCGCGACAGGGAGCCGATTACGGCAAAGCTTGTCGCAAAGCTTCTGCAGGCCGCGGGCGCGGACGCAATCCTCACAATGGATTTGCACGCGGACCAGATTCAGGGTTTTTTCGATATAACCGCGGACTTCCTTTACGCTTCGGGGCCTCTCGTGAAATATTTCGAGAAGAAAAAGATTGAAAACCTCGTGGTTGTTTCACCGGACATAGGGAGCAGCAGGCGCGCAAGGTCTTACGCGAAAAGGCTCGGGGCGCCGCTCGCTATTGTGGACAAGAGGCGGCCCAAGCCGAACCAGAGTGAAGTCCTGCATTTGATTGGCGATGTTAAAGGCAAGAACGCGGTGATTGTTGATGATGAAATCAACACCGCGGGAACGATTGTGAACGCCGCCGAAGCCGTTTTAAAGCACGGCGCGAAAGAGGTTTACGCGATGGCTTCGCACGCGGTTTTTTGCGGCCCGGCAATTGAAAGGCTTGAGAAGAGCCCTTTCAGGGAAATAATTGTCACGAACAGCATTCCGCTAAGGAAAAAACTTTCCAAGGTAAAGGTTGTTTCAATCGCGCCGCTGCTCGGCGAGGCGATAAGGTGCCTGCACGAGAACAAGTCCGTTTCACAGCTTTTGAACCCGGCGAAATGATATTACGGAAAAGTTTCGGTTTAAACGTAAAACTCCGTACAAGACAGTTTTAAATAAAACATTGAACCATATAATTCAACTGATGAAATGGCACAGGCGATATTAAAGCAGATTTACAAAAAACTCGGCGAAATTGACTCGAAAGTTTCCGCATTGCTCGTAAAAGAGGTAAAAGCAGCCCCTGAAGAAAAAGCTTTAATCAGGCTGGGCGAAAAGCAGTTCAGGGAAGGAAAATTCAAAAGCTGGAGAGAAATAAAGGCCTCAATGAAGTGAGAGCAATGCCGAATTTCTCTGTTTTCCTCTCCGGCAAAGCGGAAAAAGGCTTGGCAAAGTCCGACCCTAAAATAAAGCCGAGGCTGGCTGAAGCTGTTGACGAGCTTGAGATAAATCCTGTTCCAAGCCAAAAATACGACGTGGCAAAATTGTCTGGAAGCATATCAAATTATAGAATCAAAATTATCCCTTACAGAATACTTTACACCGTTATCTGGGAATCGAAGGAAATTAGGGTTTACTCTATTGAGAGAAGGAAGGGAAGAACGTATAAGTGATTGCTTAAACCTGTTAAAAAAAACTAAGGCCGGCTTCCGCCGGCATGAAAAAGCAGAAAAAATCAGAAGTTTGTGGGCCTGAGGTATTCGTCCTTGCATTTCGGCGAGCAAAACCTTCTCTCGTCGTACCCGCCCGTGGGGTTGTCTATTACCTTGCCGCAATTCATGCACCTGTACTCTTTCTTGGTGGCATTGTAAGCCCTTCCCCTGCTTGCACTGTTTTTACCTATTACATCCATGGTTTCACTCCTGTGTTTCCTCGCCGATTCTCCGCATTAAACGTGCTGCCGTGCACTGCGCTAAAAAAACGAATTAAAGCCTGCAGCCCGCAGCCCCATTTTTGAATGGGTTTAAGTGCGGTTAAAGCCGGCCAAAGTGTGCCGTTTTTGTGCGGGCCGACAATCATGCCCAAGGGCATGCCTCCATCGGCTGAAAGCATTTGCGGCGGAGCGGCTATTTAAGCATATTGTTTGCTGAAGCAGTGAGTTCAAAATAATCAATGTATTGTTTGAACAAAACAAACATTTAAATACCAAAATAATATAGTTCTTTTATGCGAAGGTTGAAACCGGGGCAAACGCCAAGAGGCAATAAAGAGCGCATTATTGTTAGCCCGTTTAACACTGTTTTCAGGGACGCAAACAAACCCTTGCCAGATAATAAAGGCTGGCGCATCACTATGGGCTATGTCAAGCCCAGAATTGCTGTAAAAAATGCTATGGGGCGGTATGCATCACGGAAAGCACCAATTAGAAAAGACATTGTACTTTCCAAGGAAACCCCTGGGCGAATGAAAATGACTGCAGTTCTCACGCACCCTTCAGGAAGGGCGGCAGACTTTAGACGAATTCAAGACGTCCTGCAATCTAAAGGTTATAGTGCAAGGAGAGCCAGAGTTCCTGACACTGTCCCAAGATATGTGTTAAAGGTTTCAAAAAACGGCAAGCCAATGGAATCCCGCAGCGAAATCAACGAATTAACCCGTATGCTTAGTGGCAAATTAAAAGACCCGCGTTTTGACTATTTAGTCTGGAAACGCGACCCCAGATTAGGCAAGAAAAAGAAATAATTAGAGCCTAAAACGGGAAAAACCGCTTTTTAGGGAAACGCCTAACAATTTCAAAACACACATATAAACGAGCGCGCATTATTGTTTCATGAAAAAATCGCTTTTCATCATCGCAATCGCGCTTCTTCTAACCTTGGCGCAGATGAATTTCGCGCACGCCGCCCGCAGCGACGGCTACATCCACCAGAACCATTTCTACGCGGTGTCATTTGATGGCGAAGGCGACGCAATCGTGCGCGCGCAGATAGGCATTGAAAACACCACCGACCGCGCCATCAAATACGTTGATTTGGAAATTCCGGGGCAAATTGTTGTTTACAAGGCTGTGCAGGAAGTTTCATCTTACTACGGTGCGGAGTACAATTACCGCGACTATTATTACCCGCAGCAGGGCACGCCGAAAGTGATTGATTACACGAAAACTCTGACCTCTGAAGCGACAATCCTCCGCCTCGAATTAAAGGAAGCGGTTGAAAAACAGGGCGTTTCAACAATCGTGCTCTTCTACAGGATTCCGCGCTACGCGCTGAAAGATTTTTTCGGGAATTATTCCTTTGACTTCAAAACAATCATCGACAAGGACGCAATCCTCATTGAAAATTTGCGCGTCGCAGTGAACGTGCAGGAAGGCCTCTCGCTGAAAGGCGGCGAGGCAAAGGTTGATTACCGCTCCAATGCTTCATTGGGTTTTGTTTCCGGCGCCGCGATGAGTGAAATGGCGGGCGCAGGCGTTGATTCAAAAGTTTACAGGGATTACTATTACGGCATCCAGAACGCGCAGGGCCTCGTGAAAACCGCTTCAAGCCTCGACCCTTTTGAAAGCTTTCACGTGAAAGGCAATTACGGCGAAAACTGGATTGCGCTATACTTTTTGGACATCGCTTTCTGGCTCATCGTGCTCGGAATAGGAATCGTTTTGGCTGTGAAGCTCGGAAGGAAAGCCCTGGAAAAGCTTAGCCCCAAAAAAGGGAAGCAGGAAAGCGGTGCGCTCGCGCAAACATTCATCGCTTCAATCGGTTCGGCTTTGGGAATAATCGTTGCGATGGTTCTCGCGTTCGCGCTCGCAAGCGCTTTGAACGGCTTCAGCTATTCGCTTCAGGCGTTTTCAATGCTCATCATCGTGCTTGGACTGATTGTTTCCGCGGGGCTTTTATTCCTGCCAGCGCTTTACATTTCATCAAAGAACGGGATGCTTTACGGCGC
>DASRUO010000163.1:0-2194 GCA_035655375.1 archaeon
GTCGTGGAGGGTTGCAAGCCGCTTATGGTGATGGTTGAAGTGGAGTAAATGGACGAGGGCTCTATGATTAATTCAATGAAGTTGGGGTTCGCAGAAATGTAAGTGGTTATGATGTTCGTGCTTTCTATTAGAATGTTTGAGTCTATTCCGTTGATGTTAACGTCAGAAATCGCGAAGTGGCCGCCGTGCAGTTTTGGGTCTTTTTTCTCTGGGGGGAGTGCAGAAACGGTTATTGCAATGACGAGAATTAAGAATATTATTAATGCGTGTTTGTTCATGTTTCTTGGCCTTTTCAAATGTGGTTAATCCAAGTTTTAAGGGTATCCTTGGCTTTATTTATATAATGCGTAATTAAAAAGATATATGACGTCCTCCCCGCATTAAAGTGCGGGGTTTCCCAATGGACGTCAATTTACCGTCAACGGAAAATGAAGCCGAGCAAAAACCTCGCCATGAATGGCGAGGCTTCATTTTGGGTTGGTCAGAAAAAAAGCGGCAGCGCATTGATTATGAACAGCGCGAGCACAAACGCGAGGAAAAACTTTTCAACGATTTTCTGCCTTTCAGCCTCGCTTTTACCGAGGAATGAAAGGTGCGGCGCGAACAAAACCCTCGCAATCCTTCCCCCATCAAAAGGGTGCATGGGCAGGAAATTAATGACCGCGACAAGGAAGCTTAAAAGGAAAAGCCAGTAAAAGAATTCAACCAAAAGGCCCGCGGATAAAGCGTAAGTGATGTAGTCCTGCGGAATAGTGAAAGACTCGTTCCTAATCTGTCCGGGCACAAAGCCGAACTGGCCCAGCGCATTCGGGGTCATTGAAACCTCAAGCCCTTCGCCGCCCCTTTCCAGGGAAAAAGTTTTTTCCGCAAACCTGTTCTTCTGCAGTTCATTAAATAGCCGGGAAATGTTTTTCACTTCAGCGCCATTCACAGCCTTAATTGAATCGCCTTCCATCAAAACGCCGTGCGCCGGCGACCCGTAGCTTGAGCCGCAGAAAGAGGTGTCTTCCAGCACCGAGGAAACCTTTACACCGGAAAAAATGCTTTCCTGAACCCCGGGAAACACGGAGTTAGTCAGCGGAGGAATCACCGCAAGCGCGCCGAAAACAACAAGACCCGCAATAACCATGAGGGCAATATTCGCCATCGGGCCGGCCGCAAGGAACGGCAGGAGCTTTTCACCTTTCGCCTTTTTCACCTGCTTTTCATCGGGCTCCACGAACGCGCCAATGGGCAAAAAACCAAGCAGCAGCACGCCCGCGGATTTCAGCCTGAAGCCGTGCCTTTTGCCGACAATGCCGTGCATCGCCTCGTGCACTACAAGTATTATGAGCAGGGAAATCCACGCGTGCAATGGAGGCGTTATTGGCACGTTGGGCAACTCAACGCCCGGAATCAGGGGCGCAACCCCTGGGCAGCCCCTGACGCCGATAAGGTATTTCGAGACAATGTCAAGCGCCTGCAGCGCGAGCGAGAAAAGCGCAAACCCTGAAAGGCCCATCACGCCGAATGAAAGCACAAGCACCGGGTAGAAGCCGCCGATTAAGATATTGTTTGAAAAAATGCTGCCGAAAAAATAATCGAGTAACACAACAAGGAATGAAAGTGCCGTGGTTGAGGCGATGAAAAGCGCAATTCTTTTCCCGCGTGAAAGCTTTCCCCAGAAAAGGTAATCGACAGCGACGGCACCGAAGCCGAGGATTAAGCCAACGGCGGCGAATATGTCAATGAATTTTTCGTGCTTCGCCATTTTTTCAAAAAAAGGCAGGGGCTTTTTCGTTTTAATCAGCGAAATGAGGAACCAGGTGTCGGCCTTGAAAAAATGCTTTACGAGGAAAGTGGTTATGGCCGCAACCGCGAGGAAAGCGAGCAGGATGAAAGTGAAATCGAATTCCATGGACAAAACCGTTTTTTTTTGAATGCCGGCTTACGGCATTTTTAATTTTTCACTCAGCCCCTTCAGAAATGGAAACGCCCAAAAACTTTTCAAGCTTTCTGGCCAGCGCGTCATCCGGAATGTGCAGGCCATTTTCAACCTTGTGCAGAAAGGACTCCTTCTCAAAGATTTTTTCCGCCAGTTCCTTGACTGTCAGGCCTTTGGCCTCGCGCGCGCGCCTGATTTTCAGGCCGAAGCCCGGGGAAAGGGCTTTTTCCGCGGATTTTCCTCCCGCGCCAAGGTTTGCGGCGGGGCTTT
>DASRUO010000164.1:0-9771 GCA_035655375.1 archaeon
ATTCCGCGGATTACAAAAAGCTGGGGAATTTAATGAAGTGCAATCCCTCCATCAAAAGCGCGAAGGACAGAAAAGCGCTCTGGAAAGGGCTTGTGAAAGGCACTATTGACATTGTTGCCACCGACCACGCGCCGCACACGCTTGCGGAAAAAAGCCTGCCTTACAGCAAAGCGCCGGCGGGAATTCCCGGCCTTGAAACAATGCTGCCGCTGCTGCTCAATGCCGTGAACGAGAAAAAAATCACGCTGAAAAGGGTTGTGAATGTGGTTGCGGAAAGGCCAGCGGAAATTTTCGGCTGGAAAAAAAAAGGATTCATAAGGAAGGGGTTTGACGCGGATTTAACGATTGCGGGAATGAATGAAATTTTCAGGGTTGAAAACGGGCACTTGTTCACAAAGGCCGGCTACAGCCCTTTTACCGGGAAAAGGTTTAAAGGAAAGGTTGGGCAAACAATTGTAAGGGGCAATGTTTATGGGTGAAAACACGGAAATGGCGGCGGAGTTGGATGGGGCCGCGGAAAAAATGCCGGGAAACAGCATGCGCCCCGCTGTGCTGGTGAATTTGTATGGATGAAAAGGAACAGCTTGCGCTGAAGCTGCAGGAAATCGGCGCGGTGAAGTTCGGGCTTTTCACTTTAAAATCCGGCATGAAAAGCCCGGTTTACATTGATTTGCGCGCCCTCATATCCTTCCCCGAAGCGCTGCGCATGGTTGCAAAGGAATTGGCGCGCAAGGCGGAAGAGGAAAAAATAGAATTTGATTTGATTGCCGGAATACCTTTCGCCGCGATTTCAATCGCAACCGCGGTGAGCCTTGAAAAAAATTGGGGAATGGTTTTCCCGCGCAAGGAGCAGAAAGATTACGGCACAAAGGCGTCAGTGGAAGGGAAATACTCCAGGGGGCAGAAGGTGCTGGTGATAGATGATTTGATTACCACAGGCGGAAGCAAGTTTGAAGCCATTGCCCCGCTTGAAAAAGAGGGCCTGAAAGTGAAAGACATTCTCGTATTGGTTGACAGGGAGCAGGGAGGGCGCGAGGAACTCATGAAGGAAGGCTACAAACTGCATTCGGTTTTCACTGTAACGGAGCTGCTTGAAACCCTAAACAGGCACGGGAAAATTGATTCGCTTTTGTATGAGAACGCGAAAAAATATTTTGAAAACCCTGAAAAGTGGGGCGAAGGAAAATGAACCCGCGCGCGGAAAAGGATTTGCTTCCGGAGGAAGCAAAAGTGCTTGAATATTACACGGGGCATGTCGGGGAAAAAGGCCTCTCAATTCCGGCAATTTCGCGGGAAACAGGCATTCCGGAAAAAATTGTGCGGAGGATAATGTTTGAAAACCTTGAGGATGTTGTGGTGACAGCTTTCAGGCACCTGAGGCAAAAACACCAAAACCTTGAAGGCTTAACGCCGGAAATGCTTTCGAGGGCAGCACTTTCAAACCCTGAGGCCGTGGGGTTTGTTTTGGTGACGATGAACCACCATGACAAGGAGCTTGCGGAGCAGAGGAACCACTGGATTAAAATGCGCGCGGGGATTGGGATAAGAAAATGAGCCAAGACGAGGAAAAAGTGATGGCTGAATGGGATAAGGTTTTTTCTGCCGGAAAACACAGCATAAAATCAATTTCATTGGCAACCGGCGTGGATGAAGGAAAGGTGAGGAAAATTTTCGATGAAAACATGCAAAAAATGCTCTTGACCGCGAACAGGTATTGCAGGCTGAGAAACATTGAAGTAACGCCGGCCGCGCTATCACTCTTGATTGGGCTTGAACATAGGGAAATGAACGAAGTGTTAAAAAAAATGGAGGCTTTTGGGGCCAAATTTACAGATGCGGAACCCAGAAAAGCAAAGCCGCATTTCAGGGAGCCAAAATGAGCCCGACAATCAGCATCCCGAAAAGCATTGTGGTCGCGTGCGATTTCAGCGACATTAAAAAGTTTGAAAAAATCGTGAAGGAAACTTCCGGAATCAAAAAGCTCGGCGGGTACAAGATAGGGTTTGAGCTTGCGCTCAAATACGGCCTTCCGGCGGTTGTTAAGGCCGCGCGGAAGCACACCAAAAAGCCTTTGATTTACGACCACCAGAAAGCCGGCACGGATGTCCCCTTCACGGGCGAAGGGTTCGCGAAAGTGTGCAGGGAAGCAGGAATTGATGCGGTGATTTTATTCCCGCAGGCCGGCCCTGAAACGGAAGTGAAGTGGATTCGCGCGTGCCTGCAGGAAGGCTTGGGGGTTATTGTCGGCGGGGAAATGACGCATGCGGCATACCTTGAAAGCGACAACGGTTTTTTGACGGATGACGCGCCCATGAGAATGTATGAAGTAGCGCTGGAAAACGGAATCACGGAATTCGTTGTGCCGGGCAACAAGCCGGAAAAAATCAGGATGTACAGGGAATTTTTCGAATCGAAAGGCGTCAAGCCTGTGCTTTACTCTCCGGGCCTTGTGGCGCAGGGCGGGAAAATCTCCGAATCGGGGGAAGCCGCGGGGGAAAAATGGCACGCAATAGTGGGGAGAGGCATTTACGAGGCTGAGAACCCGAAAAAAGCCGTTGAAGAGCTGGCCAGCCAGCTGTGAAAAAAAACAGGGAATATAAAACCTTAAAAACCAGCAGCGCTTATTCTTTACATGACCGACTGGAAAGGGATGGCGCACTCGAATTATTGCCAGAGCCTCAAGGTTAAAAGCGTGGACATCTTTGCGGGAAAGCTCATAGCGATACTCAACGAGGTTGACGCGAAAGAGCTCGGGATAATGCCTCTGGAAAGGGCCGAGATTACAAATCCGCGGAACAAGAAATCCGTGAACGTTGTCGTTGATGTCACGGACTCCATCATCGGGGAAGACGAAATAGGCCTGTTCCGCGATGTCCACGAAATTTTGGGGGTGAAGGACGGCAGTACCGTTGAGGTTCGGCCTTCGGGAAAGCCGAAAAGCGTCGAGTTCATAAAAAAGAAAATGAACGGGGCAAAGCTTTCGTTGGAGGAAATAAAGGGCATAGTGGAAGACATTTCAAGCAACAGGCTGAGCGAGATTGAAGCCACGGCATTCGTTTCCGCGGTTTACATCAGGGGCTTTGATTTGGATGAAACTGTTTCCATGACCAAGGCACTGATTGAAAACGGGAAAAAGCTTGAAATAGCGAACACAAGTTGCGTTGACAAGCACTCAATCGGGGGAACGAACGGGAGGGCCACGATGATCATAGTGCCGATAATTGCCGCCGCCGGGTACTGCATCCCTAAAACGAGTTCGCGCTCCATAACTTCTTCCTCCGGCACCGCGGACGCGATGGAAGTCCTTGCAAACGTTTCACTGACGCTGAATGAAATCAAGAGCGTTGTGCAGAAAACCAACGGCTGCATCGCGTGGGGCGGTGCGGTTGAACTGGCGCCGGCAGACGACAAAATCGTGAAGATTGAGCACCCGCTCTCATTGGACCCCGAAGGCCAGGTGATTGCGAGCGTGATGGCGAAAAAGGCAAGCGTTGGCGCGAAATTCGTGGTGATTGACCTGCCGATAGGCCCTTACGTGAAAATAAAGTCGCGCGACACCGCGGAAAACATGGCGCTCAAATTCATCGAGGTGGGAAAACAGCTCGGAATAAAGGTGGAGGTTGTATTAACCAACGGTTCGGAGCCCAGCGGCAAGGCTTTCGGGCCCGCGCTTGAAGCGAAGTACGCAATGGAAATCCTTGAAGGGAAATTTTTCGACAACCTCGCGCAGAAATCGTGCGAACTTGCGGGGGCGCTGCTGGAACTCGCCGGGGATGTGCCGAAAGGCAGGGGCTTTGAAAAGGCGCTTTCAATACTGCGCTCCGGCCAGGCACTTGAAAAAATGAAGCAGATAATCAAGGCGCAGGGCGGCGCGGTTTTCACTTCAGGGGCGATAAAGCCCGCGCCTTACCTTAAAACAATTGTTTCAGGCAGTTCCGGAATAATAAGCAACATAAATGTGGGCCTGCTGAACAGCATTGCAAGGATGGCGGGCGCGCCCGCAAACCCCAAGGCAGGGGTCATGCTGCGCGTGGAGCAGGGAAGCAAGGTGGGCAAGGGCGAGCCGCTTTTCGAGATTTATGCGGAGAATCCGCGCAAGCTTGAGGCGGCGTACTCTTTCGCGGGCAAGAACAGCGTCATCGAGTTCGAGTCAATCATCCTCGAAAAATTTTCCTGAACAATTCAAGGAAATGTTCCGGCTCAAGGAGGTAAACTTTTTCCTCCGCAAGCTTTTCACCCTGCAGGGCGCCGAGGATTTCCCCCCTGCTTTTGCCGAATTTTCCGGAAAAATCGGCGGCACAGCTTTTTGCCGCGTTCAAAACGTTCTTGTTCCTGAACCTGAAAAGGTTTTTCACGAAAAACTCCAGATTTTCGAGCTCTTCCGGCGCGAAAGATTTCTTCCGTTCAAGGCGGACAATGCTTGAAAAGCTTTCAGGCTTCGGGTAAAAATTGTTCGGGGAAACGCCGGGCCCAACTATTGCCGGCCTGAATGAGAGGCGTGAAAGCACCGAAAGGAAACCGTACTCCCTGAAGCCGGGCTCCGCGACGAGCTTTTCCGCGAACTCTTTCTGGAACACTAGCACCGCGGTTTTGAATTCAAGCCGGAAAATCCTCAGCATTATCTCGCTTGAGGCGTAGTAAGGGGGCAGGGAAACGATTTTTGAAACCCTGGGAATTTTTTCGGTGAGGAAGTCGCCTTCAATCAGCCTGAAATTTTTTCCTGAAAATTTTTCCTTCAGGAGGCGCGCAAGGGTTTCATCCTTTTCAACCGCCACAACCCTGCATTTGTCCAGCAGTTCCCTTGTGAGAAAGCCGGTGCCGGCCCCGATTTCAAGTATGACGTCGTTTTTTTCCGGCGCCGCCGTCGCAAGGATTTTGCCGACAAGGCTTTCCTCCACAACAAAGTTTTGCCCGAGCTTCTGGTTGGGGCTGAACCTGTAATCAACCATCAGCTGGTGCAGTTCCCGCATGAAAGACATGAGGACCAACGTTTTCTTTATTCGCGGCGCGGCCTGAAGCCATGCCTGTACTGGAAAGGCTTTTCCTTCGAAGGCGGCCTTGCAAAGAGGTAATATTTCACGTCAATGCCTTCAAGCTCTTCCACAATCCTTTTCACTATCGCGTGCAGGGGATCAGGAATGCCGTGCACCCTTTTCCTCAAATCCTCGAAGGAAGCGAAAGGGCCTTTCTCCCTTTCGGAAATTACCTGGAGCATGTGCTTCTTCCCCATTCCGGGGAGCAGTTCAATCTGGTGCATTTTCAGGGAAATGCTTTTGGACGTGTTGTAAAAATCCGCGAATTTTTTCTCGTTCACGAGAACTATTTTTTCAGCCGCTTTTTCAAGCTCTGAAAGGGAATTGTTCGTGAGGTCCTTGAAGAAAACCCTTTTCTTTATGAAATCGATTTTCGGCCTGTCCTCTTTCCCGACGTAAACCTCTTCCAAAGCCTTGAGCTCAACCCCTGCCTTGGGAACGACCTCTAAAAGCGTGAAGTATTCCATGCCTATGAGCTGCGCCAGAGGCTCTGTCTTGAAATCCTGGCTTCTCCCCCTCGGCAAAAAATCCAGCACCAGCGTTTTTTCTTCTACCTTCATAAAAACCCCACCAATCCTTTGGAATGGCTAAAAAAAGATTTACTTGGCGTACTTCGAGGTGATTTCAACGACCTGCTTCAGCTTTGCGTCATCAAGCTCGGAGCCCTTGAATGATACAAGCCTCGCCGTGTCAATGTCTGCCGGCAGCACGTCAACCACTTTGGTTATGAAGTCCTCGTCAAGCCCTTCAACAGCCCGCAATTCCTTCAAAAGCTTTTCCCCTTTTGCGGGCGTCACTTTTGAAAACTTTTTGGAGTAATCGAAAGCCTGCTGCTGTTCATAGTTTAGTTCGCCTTCCTTGCTTCTTTCGGCGAGAATTTCCTTCATCTCGAACAATGGAACATTTTTCTGTGAAACAAGTTTTTTCCCTATCATGCAACCACCTTTACTGCTTCTGAATCTTCTTTTCCATTTCCTGCGCCCGCGTTTTCAGGCTTTGGTTTCGGCTCCGCGGCCTTCACTTTTCCGGATTCAACGGCCTTGGATTTAGGATTGAATTCCGCGGCCTTCACTTTCGGCTTCGGCGCGGAAACTTTCACTTGCTTGCCGGAACCTTTGGAAACGTGCAAATGCGCGGGGCCTATGATGAGGCTGACTTTTTTATTTCCCTTTGAAGCGGAAACAATGTAAGCCCTTCCTTGTTTGCCCTCAACTTTTCCCGTGTAGCCGTGGTACCTGCTCTGCGGCATTCCGGAATGGATTGAAGCGTCAATTTTTATGTCAACGCTCGTTCCTTGGGGAATTTCCTGCAGGAGCCTGTTCACCGTAACTTTTGAGCCTTTGCCGCTTATCTTGTGGCGCGTCTTCTTCCTGATTCCCCTCGCCTTTTTGCTCGCCATTCAAACCACTAACCAAATCAAATGAACCTTTAAGGAATAGCGCCTGAAAAGGTTTAAAATACTACTTTAAAGCGGCGGTTATCGGAGTTTGATGAATGGCTTTTGCCGTAATTGCTTTCCTTCAAAACCCTGATACCTGTGTGAGTTTTAAATGATTCAAGCATCAGCTCCGCTATCCCGTCGCTTTTGAGCCCCGCACGCCTCATGAAAGAGCCCAACCTTATTTGGGAGCGGGTTAAGGCAACGCGGCGCAAAACAGTGGTTGCCCTCATCACCGCGTTTGCGGTAACGCTTTTAGGCAGCTGCCTGTCCGGCACAAAAACGTAAAAATTGTAACTTTCAATTTTTTTGCGTGCAATCCTTGAAAGCGGCGGCACAACAGCGGTGGCTCTTAGCAGCGTTGCCCCGCTCCTGACGCCTCTGTAAATAGCATGCCTTTTGTCAGTCATCCCCTTACGCACGCGCCTTCACCTTCCCCTGCGGCCGCGGATTTTCCTAGCGAATTGTAAAGCTTCCCTGTCTTCAGCGGCAAGCTTGTTCAAGCCCATGCAAGGATAAAGCGTTCCGGAATTTAAAATGCTTACCCCAAGAAAACGCGGCGAATAAAAATGCCTCCGCGCCGCCGCGGGAAAAACAACAAGCCTTAAAAACACTGAAACCGTATTTAAATCACATGCTTAAAAGGGGAAACCCGGAAAGGGGCCGGTTTGAAAGGGGGCCTAATAGGCGCAAAGAGCAGAGTGAATCCATTTTTCGCGCCGGGAAAAAACCCGGTGACATTGACGCTACGCCATTATTCAGACGGCAACCGCCCTTGATTGCAGATGGAAAAGGAAAAGTGATCAGGCCGCCTTCAAGGCTTTCCCCTGACACGCGCAGTAGCCAAGAGCGCAGGGCAAGAAAATAAAATAGCGGCAGAGCGCCCGATTCGCTTCAGGAAAAAGCGGCGATTACTGAAAAAAAGGTTTGCATGCTGCTTTGACCCATGCTCAGTATTCCCCTTCTATAAAGCCGGAAAATTGTCAGTTTGTCAGTATTTCAGTTTTTTTTCATGGAAGCGCTCGTGAATTCAGACATTATTTTCTTCATTTCTTCGACGTTCCGGCTTCCGAGCCCGTCAATGTGCGAAAACCACGCGGAACTGTTAGTTACTGTTGAGAAATGCAGGTCATATAGCCCGAAAAAACGGTCAAGAAGGTCCTGGTCAACAAAAATATTTTCAACCCTCCTGAAAGGCACCACAATTGTCGTCCTGCTGAAAACCCCTTTGCTTATTACCACAGCGTCGCGTGAAACATTGTAGTAGTATTTTTTCAGGTAATAATATTCGTGCACAAGCTTGAACGTGAAAATAAGCACAAGGATTGAGAACGCTCCCGCAAGCAAAATCGCGAGGCCCTGATTCAGGACCGCGTAAAGACTCTGCGAGTAAAATGCGAACACGCCTATTATTGCTCCTAACAAAATGAAGAGTGAAATCGTCGAAGCAATGGTTTTTTTTATTACTTTAACCTTTTCAAGCATGAAAACATTTGAAAGCTGCGGTTTCACTTCTTCAAGGTTCACTCCGAGCAGCGCAAAAACATGGTTTTTCAGGAACTCCGCATCTTTCAGTTCAAGCCAAGGGATGCTATTGCTCGCCAGAAAGGCGCCCCTGTTCTGCTTATCGGAACTGTAAACAAGCCTTTCACCTGTCTCAATTTTAAGGGTTGCAAGGCCAACAAGCCTGCTCAGGAACGGCCTGAAAATCAATATATCCTGAACCTTGTAAAACGGGATATTGTTCCTGTAAAAAGAAAATATTCCTTGGACAATTTCAAGCCTTGTCTTGCCCAGAAAATACCTGAACGAAACGGAAAAAACAAATGCCCCGAAAACCCACATAAAAAACGGTGTGGCCAGAAAAAGCAGCAACACGAAACCGTATTGCAACAGCGAAAAAAGAGTTGACGCAACAACAAAAAAAACCGCTATAACTAAAAGCAACGGCAAAACCAAGGCAAGGGACTTGAAAGGATGGATGGGGAACGGGTTTTTCTGGAGGCCTTCATCAGGCTCGCCGGCAATGCCAGCGGCAGCCAGCGCGGGACTTTCCTTCCGAGATTTTTTTGCCGCATATTGATTCACCTTGCTCAGTACGAACTCCCTTATAAAATTAGCATCGGCATCATTCAAGCCGGAAACATAACCCCCGAAAACCGAGGATGCGGTCATCGTTTGGATGCTAAGGCTTTTCAGGCTGAAAATCATGCTCATAAAAGTCTGGGTTTCCTTGACGTCCTGAATTTCACTGAAAAGGAACAAGGCCTGCTTTTTCGCCAAAATGCCGCGCCTCACCTGCACGCCGTTTTCCTTCAGCTCGACAAACGTGTTTTTTATGTTGAGGTATGAAAGCAGGGCAATCCCGACAAAAACTAGCAATGAAACCACGAATGCCAACGCGGATCCCAGAGTATAAGTGTAAATAAAAATGAATATTGCAGCCACAAAGCCGGAAAAAATGCTTTGCACTAAAAGCTTCATGCTGGGCTGGAAAACCGTCTTATTTTCTTGCATTAAAACCTATTCCTTGCCCTTGATTTTATTGAGCAGCAGTTCCCTGATAGCTTCACCGTTTGAAATGTTCACGCCGTCAATGTGAGCCTCAAAGCCAGACATGTAGGTTGCGGTTGAAACATGCAAATCCCACAGACTGAAAATCCTGTCGAAAATGTCCTGGTCAAGGTAAACGTCCTGAAGCTTTTCAAAAGGCAGGATTGTCTCTCGCGGCATGAACACCCCTTTTTTTATCACCAGAAAATCTTCCTTTACATTATAAAAGTAAACGCGGTAATATTTTCCCTGATACCATAAATTTACAAGGCTCAAAATTATGAACAGTACAACAAGCAGCGTTACAATGGGTGCGACCAGACCAGAGGCTGAAGCGAAAAGGAACGCCAGTACAGCCAGCAAGAGAAAAATGAACGAGTAGCCAATTTCACTCACAATAAACTTCTTTAATATTTTAGCCCTTTCAAGAGGATATTGCCTTACCGTAGCCATAGGTGTTTCGTTTAAAGGCATCAAGAAAATAAGAGCATTACACCAATAAAAATCTTTCCTGAACCGTTTACCAACACCGGTATCTGCCCGCCAACTGCTCAGTAAATGAGGTTTACAATCACTTTCACGAGGTTCGGCGCCAGCACAAGGCTTACCGTTGAGCCGATGGCGAAGTTTATGAACGTGAACATAAGCCCCATATACCACGGAACAGGGTAAACCTTGAGGATGAAAAAGTATCCTATGAAATTCACCCAGAAAATTGTTGTCATCAAATCAAGGCCGAAGCCCGCA
>DASRUO010000165.1:0-2769 GCA_035655375.1 archaeon
AAGAGCACGGCATCAAAATCAGCCAGCAGGCAGGCGAATTCGCCCTGCACGCGAACCGCAAAACCATTGTCGGCGCGGACATAAGGCTTGCGGTGAAGCAGGAAAAGTGAATCAATCGCCTTTGTCCTTTTCACTATTGCCGCAGTAACGAGAAACCAAGTCCAGATTTTTTAATCCGATTCAAGCATTCTTGCACATTTCTTTAAAGGAGTCTGGAAGAGCTAACCTCTGAAAAACTTCACCATTCAGCTGTTTGACACACTTTTTGTTTTCACAGACCGCTTTAAAGCACGTTTCCCATTTTGGTAATGCTGTAGCGCAAATTGCCCCAATTTCAGGAATTGGGCAAAAAGGATTGAAATTCTTGTTTACCGCTCCCCCTTTGGAAGAAATTGCACAAACAGAACAATCCACTGCCGCCATTTTGCAGTCTTCATCAACTGTGCAGCTGTTATTGATTGGAACAACTGAGTTTAGGGCGTTATTTACGGGAAAGGAATACACCTCTGAAACCCCAATGATTGAAAGGATGAAATGCAGTGCAACAACCGCCACTATGGCCGCCACTGCAAGCTTTAATTTTCCAACATTCATTTGATGGCTTCCCACATGATTTCGTCGCGCGGCTTCACTTCAAACCCCAATTCAGTGATGTTGAACGGATGGGCACTTTTACTGTGGTCCGTGCCGCGCATTTTCCGCACGAAAATGCTCCTGTTCGGCGGCGTGAAGTAAATGGATACAACCCCGTCAACAAGGAATTCCTCGACACCGAAAGCGGAGAAATCGGATTTCCCGCCCCTTGTTTCGGCTATAAGAATCGTGGTGCAACCCAGCTCTTTCAAGGCGTCGGCGAAAGTGTAAAGCATGTGCCTCAGCCTTCCCATGTCGGTAATCCATAAAGCCAAGGCTGTTGTGGAATCAACGACAAGGCGCTTGCAGTCCATTTCCTTCACGAGCTTCGCGATGATTTTCAGCTCTTCCCTTATCTGGTCCTCGACCTTTCCGCCTTCGGCGTGCAAATTCATTTTGTAAATCTTGAATTTTCCGGACTCCTGCAAAGGCTTGATGTCCCAGCCGAAGGATTCCATGTTCCACACAATGTTTTTCAGGTCTTCCTCAATGGTGATGTAAAGGCCTGATTCACGGAAGTTTTCAGCGCCGAAGTACAAGTAACTTAAACCGAAAATCGTTTTGCCCGTGCCAGCGCCGCCGGAAACCAATATGGTTGAACCGCGCGGAAAACCGCCCTGAATAAGTTCGTCAAAGCCTTTAATCCCTGTCTTCACCCTTTCCATCAAACCACTCCCTTAAAATCCTCCAAAAAAACTTTTTTTCAGCACAAACATTTCCCGGTTCCCGAAAAGCCTTTCCCGCTTCAATTCATTCCTTTCCCAGCGCCCTCAAAACCTTTTCCAAAACCTTTTCCTGCGGCATTGTATCAGTGCTTAAAACCAAGGCAAACAACTCCAAGTTTTCCCCCATTGAAAAATTGTACAACCTTTGATATAAAGCTTTTGTCTCTGAGTCGCGCGCCCTTATTTTCGCCAAAACCCCTTTAAAGTCCAGGCCGTCCCTTTTGGAAACCCTTTCCGCGCGCGTTTCCGCGGAAGCGTCCAGCCAGATTTTGAATGCTTTCCCCTTGAAAAGGTAAGGCATTGTCCACGAGTCAAGAATAACATCGCCTTTTTCGGCGGTTTCAATGAGCTTTTCATCCAAGGCGAGGTCAAGGGAAGGGTCTTCCTTTCTCTGCTTCATGAACTTTTTCGCCTCGGCGCTTTCCCACCAGTCCTTGATTTTTTCGGCGGAACCTTTTTCCAGCGCTTTCATGCCCTTGGACTTCATTTCGCGCAGCAGCGCGGAAGCGTGCACAACCCTTAAGCCGAGCTTTTTCCCCAAGGAATCGGCGAGGGAGCTTTTCCCCGAGCCCGCGAAACCTGAAACTATTACAAGCATTGAAACCGCAAAGAATAGGGGAAAAGTGTTTAAGAAAGTTTGGCGGGAAAACCCATGAATATGTTTACTGGAAAGGCGGGAAAATTTCAGCTGTAAACATTTTTTTTGGCGGGAAACTTTCCTGAGCGTACTTCTGCCGCGAATTTTTTCACTCCATTCACGGCTTCGCGCTTCAGGTACGCGTACTTTTTCAGGAAGCGCGGATTGAAATTTTCGTCAGCATTCAAACCGAGCAAATCGTGGAAAACGAGAACCTGACCATCGCAATACCTTCCAGCGCCGATTCCAATTGTCGGAATTTTTAATTCACCTGAAATTTTTTTGGCGATTTTTTCGTGCACCAGTTCAAGCACAAGCCACCTGCAGCCGGCGTTTTCCAGCGCTTTCGCGGAGCGCACAAGCTTTACCGCTTCCTTTTCATCCCCGCCCTTCACTTTAGGCTTTGCATCAGTTTGCGGCAAAAAACCGAGATGCCCCATAACTTTAATTTTATTTTTCAAGAGCCTTTCAATAACTTTAATTTTAGCCCCCTCGATTTTCACCGCGCCCGCGCCCGCGCGCAAAAACTTTTCTGCGCTCGCGAGCGCTTTCAAAGGAGTTGAATCGCTTTTGAAAGGCATGTCCGCGACAACCAAGGCTTTCGGCTTTGCGGCAGAAACCGATTTAACGTGCGAAAGCATTTCACCCATTCCAATGCCGCGCGTGCTTTTCATTCCGTGAACGACATTTGCGGCTGAATCGCCGACAAGGATGATGTCAACGCCAGCTTCATCGGCTATTTTCGCGCTTGGATAGTCGTAAGCGGTAACCATT
>DASRUO010000166.1:0-2535 GCA_035655375.1 archaeon
AACCCTTTGGACGGGGTTGTGGATGATTCACAGCGCGGAAAGATGCGCGAATTGTGGGACAATAAGAAAGATGAGGGATGGAAAGACGCGTGAAGACATCCGGGCCTTTTTGAAAGCGAGGAGAGGTTTTTAAGCAATTCCAAGGCATTTTTCAGTACTCGGTGAGAGAGAGCAAGAATTCTGATTATCGTTAGGCTTCTTTTTCTTTTTCGCCAAGGTTTTTCTTTTTCTTCGCAAGAAAAAGAAAAAGGTTGCCCCGATCGTCTAGCCCGGTCAAGGATGTCACCCTCTCACGGTGAATACACGGGTTCAAATCCCGTTCGGGGCATTTTAATGCTGATAGAACATGAAAATGGGCCCTTTTGGACGGAAATCACGTCATTTATATGGCCCTATTGCCCCGAAAAATTCCTTTTCCGCGATAGGGCCGAGGAGCTTGTCGGTGTAGAGGCATACCCCTTCATTCGGCCATTCCCCCCATATTTGCGAGAAGCCTTTTTCCTTCACTTCGCCGAAATACCTGGACACGACGCTGAAATGCAGGAAGCTCAAATCAACATAGGAGCGGTCGGCACTCTTGTGCTTCAGGCCCTCGCAGAAGGGATAGAGCTTTGAATAATTTTCCACTTTCTTGTCGGAGATGAACGGGAACATCCTGCATTCCGCGGGCCTTGTGGAATATAGTGTGCAGGCAGAATTTGCATTGTCGTAGAATGTGCAGGCGCCGTCCTCCCGCCTCTTGAAAACGAGCATCGGAAGGGCGAGGAAGAATTCCGGCACGTCCCCTGTGCGGCCGGTGATTTGCTCCAGAATCCTTTTGGGGATGAGCGCGGAGGAGATGCAGGGCTTCGAGTCGTCGTTTGAATACGGGAAAAGCTGGAGGAAGAGCTGCATGTGCCTTTCCTTGAATTCCTTCACTGTGAGGCCGCGGGATTCGGCCTGCGCCGCCACTTCATTTGGCAGGGAGATGATGTAATACCTTTTGCAGCACTCCCCGCACCTCTGGCACTCGAAATTCAACATAACCATTTACAGATTCCGGCGGTGGAGTCCTTTTAACAGTTTAGGTTCTTTTTCTTTTTCGTGAACGTTTTTCTTTTTCTTCCAAGAAAAAGAAAAAGGTTCGCCTCCATGGCTCAGCGGTAGAGCGGCGGTTTTGTAAACCGCAGGTCGTGGGTTCGAACCCCACTGGAGGCTTATCCCATCGCAAGATGGGATAACCGTCGCACCCATCCCATAATAGGGATTCAGTGGTTTCAAAAGAAACCACCGAAACAGACGAAACTGTTGGGGGCAAACCCCACTGGAGGCTTAGGTGGTTCGGCGGTTTTTTTAACAAGGAAGGCGGTAAGTTGTTTATGGAAAAGAAACAGAAAGGGCCCGATAAACGCATGGAAGCGCTTCTGCCAAAGATAAGGGAAATCCTGAAGAGGAACGGCGCAAAGAAGGCCGGGTTGTTCGGGTCTTTCGCAAGGGGCGAGAACAGGAAAGGCAGCGACATTGACCTGCTTGTTGACCTTGGGGAAGGCAAGAGCCTGCTTGACCTCATAGGGCTTGAACAGGAACTGGAGCAAAAAACCAAGAGCAAGTTTGACCTGGTCACCTACAAGTCCCTTAATCACCTCATAAGGGACGATGTCCTCAGTGAAGAAGTGAAAGTTTTGTGAAATCAGACGCCATTTTCCTGAGGCACGTCCTTGAAAACATAGGCAAGATAGAGTTGTCCATGGCCGGCGTTTCCATGGAAAACTTTGAATCCGATGTTGATTTGGTGGATGCCACGCTGAGGCGCCTTGAAGTCATCGGCGAAGCGGTGAAAAACGTTTCAGAGAAAACCAAAAAGATGGCTCCTGAAATAGAATGGAAGAAGATTGCCGCCACTAGGGACAAGCTCATACATTTTTACTTTGGCGTTGACACGGAGCTCGTTTACAACATTGTTTCAAAAGACCTGCCGGCCCTGAAAAGCCAGATAAACGGCATATTGGCAAAACTCCCGAAATAGCCCGAGGACGGCGTTTTTGCAGGCCGGATGCCACGGGTTCGATTCCTGCCGGAAACTTGCCCCCTAAGCATAAGTGTTTCCAGTTATAATTTTTTCAAGGCTTTTTTGAAAAGTATTGATTTCCTTTTTCCGCTCTTCGTGGCCGTGGTAGAGACGCCAATTAGCGTCCTTGCCCTTACGGTGTTTTCACCGCTTCCGGAAATTTTTTTGTGGAATATGGGCTTGTCTCCAGGTTCCTTTGGGTTGCGCGCAGGAAGCATCCACGGGAATAAATGCTGGCTTTCCCTTTTCTGCTTTGGTTGGCGCGGTTTCACAAGGAGTATAAGGTTTTAGTGATTTTAATTCTTTTCGGCTTGGCTGGCCAGCACTACTTCAAGATGCGGTTTTGCAGTTGCGCAAGCAAGTCCCTCCGGATATTCTGCGCTGTGATTTCTGGGCCGGCACCCGGAGCCTCGACAACATAAGGGGCATCCTGTGGATATGTTTTTGTAATTGCGACAATCTTGTTGCTCGTCCCATGGAGCGAGCCC
>DASRUO010000167.1:0-3616 GCA_035655375.1 archaeon
TATATGGAAGCCGGAGTGTTCCTGAGGTGATTTTTTATGACGGAGATTGAGATGGAAGCGCAGATTCAGAGGCTCACGAAAAAAAGCAGGGAGTCCTACCATGACAGGATGCTGAGGCTGCAGGAAGAGTACGGGGAATTCCGTTGAAGCAGCGAAAAGCCGTTTCAGGGGCAAGACAAAAAGTTAAAGAAAAACCTTTTATTTGGGGGCGATGCATTATATGATTGGCGAAACAATGAAGGTAAAAGAATTTGACGTTATTTTTGAAAAGGATGAAGATGGATGGTTTATTGCGGATGTTCCTTCTCTTCCAGGTTGCCATACACAAGGGAAAACAAAAAAAGATGCTTTGAAAAACATCCGTGAGGCAATATTGCTTTACCTTGAAGTGCTTGAGGAAAAGAAAACCAAGAAGAGGACGCCAACCGTGAGCATTGAAAAGGTTGCCGTCCATGCCTAACGCCATAAAACTTAGGAAAATACTGCTGGCACTTCACAGGCTCGGCTTCACGCAGGTCAGGCGGAAAGGCTCACACGCTTTCTTTGAGCACCCTGACGGCAGGACAACGCTGATACCTTTCCACAAGGAAATAAAGGTGAAACTGCTGACAAAAATAGCAAAGCACGACGTTAAAATGGATTTAAAGGAATTCCTGAGACTTGCTGAATGAATTCACAGCACAAGCCCGCCGAGCACAAGGCCTATGCCGTACGAAACTATTGCCGTGAGGCCGCCGATGAGGAGCATTTCAAGGCCGGCGGTGAGCCAGTTCTTTGCAATAACCAGCGAACGGAGCGAGCCGACAGCGAAAATTGTTGCGAAGGTGAGCGCGAACGCTATTGGGAAAAGGATTGCGTGCTCAACCGGGTTAAAATAGGATAAAACGAAAACCAGCAGCGGCACGAAGCCTGCAACAATGAACGCAAAGTAAGTGTAAGCCCCGGCCTTGAAAGGGTTTTTCTGCTCAACTGCGAGGCCGAGCTCTTCATTCATCATCGTGTCAACCCACACTTCCTTTTTGGAGGTGATTAAGGAAACGAGCTTTTCAAGGTTTTTGCCGGCAAACCCTTTTTTGCGGTAAATCTGCCTTATCTCCTCGGCTTCCCCTTCAGGGTAATTGTCAACTTCCCAGGACTCGCGCTCTTTCTCTTTCCTGTAAAAATCCTGCTCGGATTTCAGGGAAAGAAAGCTGCCCACGGCCATTGAAAGGCCGTCGGCGAGAAGGTTTGCAAAGCCTAAAACCAGTATTATTCCTGCCGGAAGGCCCGCGCCCGCGGAGCCAGCAACAACCGCGAAAGTTGTCACAATCCCGTCCAAGGCGCCGTAAACCATGTCGCCAACATATTCGCCGTGGCCCTTGTCGGCCTGCTCCGCGTCGAAAGCGGCATGCGAGTGCGCCTTTTTGGTCGCTTCAAGGTTTCCGGCCTCGTAAGCGGAGCGCGCAGCCTCAAGCCGCATTAATTTCATGAAATAATAAGGGGTTGAAAAAGTTATTTAAAGCAACCTAAAAATCCGGGCTTCCGAAAAAATACGTGGAAAAGATTAAATAAAAGGGAATGCAATTTCTTTTATGGCAGTGAAAAAAAACGCGGTGCCAAGGAAAGGCGGCAGCTTCACGAGAATAGGCGCAAATGCCAGAAGAGTGCCAATAGCTGTTTATGCCGGGAGAGAAAGGCGTAAGCACAGGGCTGAAAATTTTATCCCTTCCGCGGGCAGGAGAAAAAATTTCGGCGAAAGGAAAATCTGGAAAAGAGATGTTGGAAGGACCGTGCCGCCAAAAATTTTAAGTGAATTCAGGCGGCACGTTAAAGGCGCCGTTGCTGGAACGAAAGGGGGCGGGCGGATAAGGCATTTCAGCGGCAGCAATTTGTATTCAGAGGTTTTCTATAACGAGGCGAAAGAAAGGTATTTCCAGCTTATTTTTGATTCTGAAACCAAGAAATTTTTTGTGGCTTCCTCAAGGCGCCATCTGTGAATAACAGCACATTTTTAGGGGCGGCCGATTTTGGAAAGATTTAATAGTGAAAAAAACAGCTAATAAGTAAAGGTTTTCCGATGGTTGAATGGCACGCGCTTTCCGGCAAAGAAGCGCTTGAAAGGTTTGAATCAAGCGAAACAGGAATTTCAGGCGCCGAAGCAGGGAAAAGAGTCGGGCAGTACGGCAAAAATGTGATTGAAAGCGCCGGAAAGGTTTCAGCGCTCGCGCTCCTGCTGGAGCAGTTCACAAGCCCTCTTGTCCTGATACTTATTGCTGCCTCAATCATTTCATTCTCGCTCGGCAAAGGCATTGACGGCGCGCTCATAATCTCAATTGTAATCCTGAACGGAATTTTCGGGTTCATACAGAATTATAATGCGGAGAAAAGCATTGAGGCGCTGAAAAAGCTGGGCGCGCCGAAAGCGCTCGTTTACAGGAACGGCTCGCTGCAGGAAATAAGCGCTGAAGAAATTGTGCCGGGCGACGTGCTGCATTTGGCGGAAGGCCTGAAGGTTGCGGCTGACGCAAGGCTTCTGGAGGAATCAAACATTGCCGCGGATGAATCCATCCTCACGGGGGAAAGCACGCCCGCATCGAAAAACACTGAAACGCTCCCCGAAGAAACGCTTCTCTCCGAAAGGAGGAACATGGTTTACATGCACACCTCAATAGTCAGGGGGCACGGCAGGGCGCTGGTTGTGGCGACAGGGAAAAGCACTGAAGTTGGTAAAATCGCGGGGCAGCTTGAAAGCATCAAGGAGGGGCCCACGCGCTTCCACACCGAAATTGAGGACCTCAGCAAAAAAATCACCCTCGGCATTTCAGCGCTTGTCGTGCTGATAGCGTTGGCGATGCTTTTCCTGCACGGCGAAAGCTTTTTCGATGTGTTCATAACCGCGATAAGCGTGGCAGTCGCCGCAATTCCCGAGGGCCTGCCCGCTGTTGTCACGCTTTCCCTCGCAATCGGAACGGGGAAAATGCTGAAAAAGAAAAGCCTTGTGAGAAAGCTTTCAGTGGTTGAAACCATCGGCTCGGTTGATGTTATTTGCACCGACAAGACCGGAACGCTCACGGAAAACAGCATGACCGTGCAGGAAATCTTTTCCGGCGGCGGGCTTTTCAAGGTGGGCGGCACCGGAAGAAGCGTTGAAGGCTCTTTTGAACTGGAAGGCAGAAAGGCGAACCCTGAAAGGCTGCGCGAGATTCTGCTGTGCGGCATGGCGTGCAATGACACAATAATCGAGGGCGGCGCCGGCGGGCCGCGCTTCATCGGCGACCCAACGGAAATAGCCCTCACTGTTTCAGCCCTTAAGGGAAAAGTTTCACTTGAAGGCATGGAGCGCGTGAAGGACTTTCCCTTCACCTCGGAAAGGAAGAGGATGACGGTGATAATGGATTACGGCGCGAGAAAAGCCGCTTACTCCAAGGGCGCGCCGGAAGTCATAATTGAGTCTTGCACGCACGTTCTGCACGGCGGAAAGGTGAAGCCATTCACCAAGGCCGAAAAGGAAAAGCTGCTCCAGCAAAACAGCGGGATGGCTTCCCGCGCATTGAGGGTTTTGGGGTTCGCGTACAGGGAAATTGAGGGCATTGAATCCGAAAAAGAGGCCGAGAAAGGGATGGTTTTCCTGGGCTTG
>DASRUO010000168.1:0-2638 GCA_035655375.1 archaeon
CAAGGTTTCCAAAATCGTGAACAAACGCGCCGTGAAGGGCGGCAAAATCCTGCTCACAACCAATGACGGCTTCACGATTGAGGCGGGAAAGGAAAAGGCCGGCGTGGGCGACAGCGTGAAGATTTCACTTCCCGGGAGAAAGGTTGAAAGCGTGCTGCACCTCAAGGGCGGGAACATCGCTTACATAACCGGCGGAACGCATGTCGGCGAGATAATAAAAATTGAATCGGTCGCATCCGGAAGCCTGCAGAGGAAAAAGCTCGTCTCATTGGGCGAGAAAGATTCTTCATTCCTCACGGTCATCAGAAACGTTTTCGTTGTCGGGAAGGAAAAGCCCGAAATAGTGGTGCTTAGGGAAGAGAAGTGATGATGATGGAAAACCCGATGAGAAACATCCGGATTGAAAAGGTCACCGTAAACATGGGTGTGGGGCAGACCGGGGACGAGCTGAAAAAAGCCTCAGCAATACTGCAGACCGTCACCGGCGCCAAGCCTGTGCTCACAAAGTGCAAGGTGAAGCAGCCCGCCTGGGGCCTGAGGCTCGGCCTCACAATAGGGGCGAAGGTCACGCTGCGCGGCGAGAAGGCTGAAAAGTTTTTGAGGGAGGCGTTCACCGCGAAAGGCAACAAGCTGAAAGGCAAAAGCTTTGACAGGCGCGGAAATTTCGGCTTCGGCATAAAGGAGCACATTGATTTGCCGAAAATAAAGTACGACCCGGTTCTCGGGATAAGGGGGATGGACGTGCTTGTGACGCTTGAAAGGCCCGGCTACAGGGTGAAGAAAAGGAAACTTGAAAAGGTGAGCCCGGCGAAAAGCCACATTATAAGGTCTGACGAGGCAATTGATTTCGTGAAGCAAAGGTTCGGGGTAGAGGTCATATGAGCGAGCAGAAAAAGGACAAGCCATGGAAGATTAAGCCGAAAATCTGCAAGATCTGCGGAAGCCACAAGGGAGTGGTGAGCAAATACGGCCTTAACATCTGCAGGAGATGCTTCAAGGATAATGCGCTGAAAATCGGGTTCAGGAAGTATGACTGAGGGTTATGGGAGTGGGATGAGAGAATGAGCAGGAATGACACAGTTGCGGATGCCCTGACAAACATGAAAAACCATGAAAACGCATCCAGGAAGGAATGCGTGCTTAGGCCCGCCTCAAAGCTTTTGAAGGAAGTGCTCAGGGTAATGCAGGAGAAAGGGTACATCGGCACGTTCGAGCTGATTGATGACGGCCAGGAAGGACTGTTCAGGGTTCAGCTTCTCGGAAAAATCAATGAGTGCCGCGCCATTAAGCCGAGGTACGCGGTGAAGAAAAGCGAGTTTGAAAAATTCGAGAAAAAATACCTGCCGTCCTTTGATGTGGGCACAATTATAGTCAGCACCCCAAAGGGGGTTTTGACGCACGCGGAAGCGAAAGACAAACAGCTCGGGGGAAGGCTGCTCGCATACATTTACTGAGGCTTGGTTGAAATGGCTGGAAAACTTGTTGAAAGTGTTGCGGTTCCCGACGGAATCACCGCGGAAGTGGAGGGGCGCAGCGTCAGGCTCAGCGCCGGCGGAAAGGAAAATCGCCGCAATTTCAAATCGGGCTTTATCGCACTGAAAAAAAACGGCAATAACATCGAGGTGTGGACGGAAAGCCACAAGAAAAACGCGAAAGCCGAATGCATTTCAGTGGCGTCACACATCAGGAACATGGCCAGCGGGCTGCAGAAGGATTTTGAATACCGCCTCGAGGTCGTTTTCAGCCATTTCCCGATGAACGTGGCTGTGAAGGGAAACGTGGTTGAAATAAACAACCTTGCGGGCGCGAAGTTCGCGAGGAAAGCGAAAATCGCGGAAGGCACCAAGGTTGAGGTGAAAGGAAAGGACATAATTGTGAGGGGCCACAACAAGGAAAAGGCCGGGCAGACGGCCGCGAACATTGAGCAGGCAACCAAAATTTCGGGGAAAGATGTCAGGATTTTCCAGGACGGGGTTTATATAACCGCGAAACCCGCGAAGGAATGATTTTTATGGCAGGAAAAAATGATGAAGCAGTGAAGAACCCACGCCTGAAGGCTGGGGCTTCTTCTGGTTTACCGTCAACGGAATCCCCGAAGGTGATTGGGTTGGTGAAAGCGCACGGAAAAAAGGGCGCATCCGGAAAACAGCCGCACGCATCCGGAAAAAAAGCGGGCGCGAAAGCCGGAAAAGAAGAAGTGAAAAAGCCCGCGGCGGCGGAAGCCGCAAAAGAAAAAGCCGCGGCAAAAATGCCCGGGGCTTTGGATTCTGAATCAGCCAATGATGGCGCGAAAAAAGCCGGCGGGGCGGCGGCGCATGATTCAAAGGCTCCGGCAAAAAAGAAGGAGGAGAAAAAATCAAGGAAGGTTGCGGTGAAGAGGAGCGCGAAAGTGCTTGCTGACAGGAAAAAGATGTTCGGGAAAAACGGCACGCCCACGTTCAGGGGAAGGTTCGGGAAAAGGAATATCAGGAGGAAAAGCATCGCGAAATGGGACAAATGGAGAGTTCCGCGCGGAATCGACGTGCAGAACGAGAAAGACGACGGCTTCAGGCCGGGTGAAGGGTACAGGGGCCCGAGAAGCATTCGCGCGGTCCATCCGAGCGGCTTCAGGGAGTTCATGGTGAAAACGGCGGCCGAG
>DASRUO010000169.1:0-8416 GCA_035655375.1 archaeon
AAACCGGCCAAAACTTTCAGCACGTTGAATCAAGCAGCTGCCTCGCGCTGTTCAACGAATCAACCACTGCCTGCATCAGCGACTCAAAATCCGCGCCTTTGAGGTATTCAAACCCTTCAGGTGCCTTAAGGCTCCGGCTCATCTGAACAGAATTCTGCGCGGATTCAAGCGCGCAGGCTGCAGCGCTTTTCGCGGAAAAAACAGGCCCCGAAAAGCTGCAGTTCGGGCTGTCAAAATCAATCTGGCTCAAATCACCCCCCAGCATGTTCATGTTTTCCTGCATTTCCGCAAGCTCAAGCTTTAAATCAACCAGGCTTTTTTCCGCGGCGCCGCGCGGCTGCAGTTTCATAAGTTCGCCCTTGTATTCAGAAAGTTCTTCAGGCGTTCCAGGCACAAGCCTTTCCTTTCCCACGCCGAAGCGCGCGTCAAGCGCCTGAATTTTTTCCGCGGCGCCCCCGACAAGCCCGAAATAGTTTGCGCCCGCGTACACAAGGCC
Source organism: archaeon (assembly GCA_035655375.1). GTDB lineage: Archaea > Iainarchaeota > Iainarchaeia > Iainarchaeales > Iainarchaeaceae > DASRUO01. The sequence continues at coordinate 497 of DASRUO010000169.1, forward strand.
CGCAATTATCGCGAGAAGAATCAATTTTTTCAGCGCGCCCATCAGAACACCTTTTATTTAGCCCCCCAAATAATTTAAAGTACTTTCAAAAATCCCTCTGGTGACGCCGGGGTTGTAATTGAAGTAAATTACCTTTCCTTTAAGCAGCGGTTTTTCAACGATTGCAGGATAGCTTTTTTTGTCGACTCCGGCACTTTGGATATAGGCTATTTCTTTTCCGTCCACCGCCACATCAAAAGTTTCAAAAGTGGCAACCGTTGAAGGGTCTGCCGGGAATTGCGGGATGCCTTCCATTATTGGGTGGTCCGCTTTTTCAGCATAAATTTTCCCCCTCACAATAATCCTGTTCGTACATGTGGACTGGTTGTTTATCACGCGGTCGCATTCAGCAGGGACAACATCGCCGAAAGTGTTTTTCCAGCCTATCACATCAGAAGTGTCCGGCCTTCTTATTCCGGAATCAAGCACTAAAATGAACTTTCCCCCGCCTTTCACGAAGTTCTGCACAGCTTCGCCGAGCTTTCTTGAAGCTTCCTTGCTCGCCTCTTCGCTCTGGTCAAGCATCACGATGTCATACTGGGCAAGCTCTGCTGAGGGGTTTGCTTCCAGCGCTTGCGTGGTCAGGAGCCTGTAATCAATTATATCGCGGTTATCATTCAAAATGTTTATCACTTCCTGGCTTGTTGAGCCAATGACAAGCATTTTTGTTTTTTGGCTTCCAGCACCTGCAAGGATTTCAGGGTATGTGCTCACTAATAATACTGCTGCGCCAACAATTACAAGGGAAAGCAAACCTACAGCAGCCAACGCTATTATTATGAGTTCTTTGTCTTCCATGCCTAAATTAGAGCATTTCAGATTATTAAAAGTTGTTGGTCTTGCTTTAAGGCTCGCTTATTTCAAGGCTTATGCCTTCCCCCGCCTCAATCCATTTCCCGCCTTTGCCGCTTTTGCCCTTCACCACAGAAATTTTTTTAACATTCATTGTCTGCCTCACGTCTTCCAGGATTTTTTCCGCGGCCTTGAGCAGTTTTTCATCCGCAACAGCCACTTTCACCTCGCCGAGCTCCGCGTTCATCGCCATGTTTTTTTCCGACTTGAATTTCCTGAGCGCGGAAACGATGTTTTTCGCAATATCCCCGGACTTTTCAGCCTCATCATTTAGAAGCCCTTTCTCGGATTCCGGCCATTTCTCCAAGTGTATTGAGCCTTTCCCCGCGAGCTTTGCAAAATTTTCCGTGAATATTTCCTCCGTTGTGTGCGGCACGAACGGCGCGAAGATTTTCAGCAGCTCCGTCATTATTTTCAGCAGCACGGCTTTCGCGGTTTTCCCGCCCGCGCCTTCGGAGTAAACCCTGTATTTCACCATTTCAATGTAATAGTCCGCGAATTCCAGCCAGAAAAAATTTCTTGCGGCGCCCAGCGCCTTTGAATACTCATATCTTTCAAGCGCTTCAGTCGCCTCCCTCTTCACTTTTTCGAACCTGCTCAAAATCCATTTGTCGATTTCATTGAGGTTTTTTCCCTCCTTTTCAAAATCCGAAATTTTAATTCCCCCCGTTTTCATCGCCACGAACCTCGCGGCATTGGAGAGTTTTGTCAAAAACTTTTTTCCGGCGATGAATTCCTTTTCTTGGAAAGGCAGGTCCTCCCCCAAAGTTCCTGAAGCCGCCCAGTAACGCAGCATGTCCGCGGAATATTTTTCAATCATTTCCACCGGGTTTACCGCGTTTCCGAGGCTTTTGGACATTTTTCTGCCCTTCGAATCCAGCGCGTGCCCAGAAATCATTATGTCTTTCCACGGCAGTTTTTTCTCGTGGAAGTGCGCCTTTACAACGGTGTTGAACGCCCACAATGTTATGATGTCGTGCGCCTGCGGCCTCAGGCTCATCGGAAAAATTTTTTTGTGCAGCGGCGAATTTTCCGCCCAGTCCGAATTGATCTGCGGCGTCAAAGAGGAGGTCATCCACGTGTCAAGGACATCTTTTTCCGGCACAAATTCCAGAGAGCCGCACTTCGGGCACTTATTCACGGGAGGCTTGTCCTCCAGCGGATCCACCGGAAGCTGTTTTTCCTCCGCCACAATCTCTGTTTCGCATTTTTTGCAGTACCATACCGGGAAAGGCACGCCGAAAAACCTCTGCCTTGAAACGCTCCAGTCCCACTTGAGGCCGTTGACCCAGTTTTCGTAGCGCACCCTCATGTGTTCCGGACGCCAATTCAGCTCCTTTCCTTTCCTGATGAATTCTTCCTTCAGGTCAAGGTATTTCACAAACCACTGTTTTGTGGTGAGTATTTCAATCGGCGTTTTGCACCGCTCGTGCACGTTCACAACGTGCGTTATGGGCTCAATTTTCTGGATGTGCCCCGCGTTCTGCAAATCCTCAATAACCGCTTTCCTCGCCTCCTCGCTTTTCATTCCCCTATATTTTCCCGCCTTTTCATTGAACCTTCCGTCGCGCCCGATTATTTCTATTATAGGCAAGTTGTACTCCATAATCCACTCAACATCATCCAAATCCCCAAAAGTGCAGTGGTACACCGCGCCGGTGCCGAAATCCATTGCCGCGGACCTGTTCGCGTAAATCTTCACTTTCCTGTTGAAGAAAGGTATTTCCGCTTCCTTGCCGATAAAGCCCTTGTACCTTTCATCTTCGGGGTGCACGTGTATTGCGACGCACGCCGGCATAAGCTCCGGCCTCGTGGTTGCGATGGTGATTTTTTTCCCGCCATCCACGTTGAAGGTGATGTAAACAAATTCGGAGCCTTTCTGCAAGTCCTCGAGTTCAGCCTGCGCGATTGTGGTTTCGCATGTGGGGCACCACATTGTGGGCGCCTCTTTCCTGTAAGCCCTCTTCATTTTGTAAATTTCGAGAAAGCTTTTCTGGCTCGTTTTGCGCGCCAGCGAATCAATGGTCCTGTACAAAAGCTTCCAGTCAACGCTCAACCCTAAACTGCCGAAATCGCTGTGCATGATTTCCTCGTGCTTTTTCGTTTCCTCAAGGCAGATTTTGATGAACTCGTTCCTCGAAAAATCCTTTGCGCGGATTTTCCTGCTTTTCTCGACGAGCCTTTCGGTGGCAAGGCCGTTGTCGTCAAACCCGAAAGGGTAAAAGACGTTGAATCCTTTCATGCGCTTGAACCGCGCGATGAAATCAGCGTGCGCGTACGAGAACGCATGCCCCAAATGCATCCTGCCTGAAACCGTGGGCGGCGGCGTGTCAATGCTGAAAACAGGCCCTTTGCGCTCGGCGTCGAAAGCGTAAATTTTGCCTTCCTCCCAGCGCTTCTGCCATTTCCGCTCTATTGCGCGGAAATCAATGCCTTTGCCTTCCTCAGCCATCCGTCAACACCGCTTTCCCGATACTTAAAACACCGGAATAAGGCTTAAAATACCGCTTTAAGCGCGATTCAAACCACTCACGGAAAAGAGCCTGAAAATTTATTTAAATGGTTGTCCTGCCCCCAAAACTTGGATTTTTTTTGCCTGCTAAGCAATCCAAAAACGCTTACTCAAAAATTCCTTTGAACCCATCAAAAAAGCTTTTCCTTTTCGCGCGCACTTCCTCTTCCTTGGAAAGCTTTTCGAACAGCTCCTTTTCTTTTTTGGAGAGCTTTTCAGGCGTGCGGAGAACGACTTTCACGTACTGGTCGCCGTGTTCGCCGCGGCTCAGCTTTTTAATTCCCCTGCCGCGCATCTTGAAAATTGTGCCGCCCTGCGTTCCGGCTGGCACTTTCAGGTTGGCTTTGCCTTTAAGGGTGGGAATCTCAACCTCGCTTCCCAGCGCAGCCTCGCTGAACGATAGCGGCACTTCCATGAAAATGTCGAAGCCGTCGCGCTTGAAAACCTCGTGCGGCTCAACATAAATTATGAGTACAAGGTCGCCGTGCCCGGCGTCTTTCTCGCCGGCGTTTCCTTGGTTGTGCAGCCTCAGGTTGTTTCCCGTATTTATTCCCGCCGGAATGTTTACGGAAATTTTTTTCCTTTTCCTCTCAAGGCCGCCGCCGCCGCACACAGGGCAAGGGTCTTCCGCAATTTCGCCCGCGCCTTGGCATTTTGCGCACGTGTTTTGTGTTGAAATGGTGCCCAAAAAGGTTTTCCTTGAATGCCTTTCAATTCCGCTGCCGTGGCATTGGCCGCATTCGGTTTTTTTCGTGCCCGGCCTCGCGCCGCTTCCGCTGCAGTTGCCGCATTCCTCAACCCTTTCAATTTCAACTTGTTTTTTCGCGCCGAACACGGCTTCCTCGAATGAAAGGTTCATCCTCATTGCGATGTCTTCGCCCCTGCGCGGCCCGCCCCGGGAATTCTGCCCGAATGCCTGGCCGAAAATGTCCGAAAAGCCAGAGCCGAAAAAAGAGCTTTCGAAAATGTCCTCGAAATTGAAATCGCTCTGCCTGAACCCGCCGGTGTCAAACCCTGAAAACCCGGAAAACTTTTCCGCTTCAGAGCCGAACTGGTCATAATTGCGCCTTTTTTGCTCATCGCCTAAAACAGAGTAAGCATGCTGCACTTCCTTGAATTTTTCCTCCGCGCCTTTCTCGTTGTTTATGTCCGGGTGGAACTGTTTCGCAAGCTTTTTGTATGCGCGCCGTATCTCTTCCCGCGAGGCGTTTTTCTGCACGCCCAAAATTGCGTAATAGTCTTTCGCCATGTATTAAAGCCCTCTGGAAAGATGTTTAAAAGAAATTGCAAAAAACTTTGAATGCCGCAAAAGCAGTGCCTTCACGGCATCGTAATTAATCATCCTTTTTTTCCTTGCTGTCTTCTTCCATTGTATAATCCGCGTCAACGGCGCTGTCCTTGCCTTCCCCGCCTTTTTTTGCATCGCTTTCCGCGGCTCCGTGCTGCTGCCTTTTCGCGGCTTCTTCCTGTGCTTTCCTGTAAAGCTCCGAGGAAGCCCCCTGAACCTCCCTGTTCAGCTCCTCAAGCGCGGCCTTAATTGCCGCAACATCTTTTTGTTCGGGCTCAAGCAGTTTTTTCAGTTCCTCTGCCTTCGCCTTTATGCCCAAAACTTTTTCCTCCGGAATTTTCCCTTTAAGTTCTTCAAGCATTTTCCCGGTGCTGTAAACCGTGGCGTCGGCATTGTTTACAGTTTCAATTTCCTCGCGCTTTTTCTTGTCCTCTTCCGCGTGCGCCTCCGCCTCCTTTTTCATCCTCTCTATTTCCTCGTCACTGAGCTTCTGGGAAGCGATTATCTTTATGCTCTGCTCCTTGCCCGTTCCCAAATCCTTTGCGGAAACGTTCACAATGCCGTTCGCGTCAATGTCAAAGGTTACTTCCACTTGAGGAATGCCCCTAGGCGCTGGCGGTATTCCCACAAGCTGGAACCTTCCCAAAGTTTTGTTGTCTTTCGCCAGCTGCCTTTCACCCTGCAGCACGTGTATATCAACGGCTGGCTGATTGTCGGCAGCCGTTGAAAAAATCTGGCTTTTTTTGGTGGGAATTGTGGTGTTCCTTTCAATGAGCTTCGTGAACACGCTTCCAAGCGTTTCAATGCCGAGGCTTAAAGGCGTCACATCAAGCAGCAGCACGTCCTTCACCTCTCCCGCAAGGACCCCCGCCTGTATTGCCGCGCCCATTGCGACGCATTCCATCGGGTCAACGCCGCGCTCAACTTTCGTGCCGATTTGGGATTCAACGAATTTCTGCACTGCCGGAATCCTTGTAGGGCCGCCGACCAGTATCACTTTGCTTATGTCCGCGGGCGTCATTTTCGCGTCCGCGAGCGCCTGCTGCACCGGTTTGGAGCATTTCTTTATTATCGGGTTCACAAGTTCCTCGAGCTTTGCCCTGTTGATTTTCATCTGCAGGTGTTTCGGCCCCTTGTCTGTTGCGCTGATGTACGGCAGGTTTATCTCCGTTTCAAGCACTGTTGAAAGCTCGATTTTCGCCTTTTCCGCGGCCTCTGAAAGCCTCTGCATCGCGGTTGCGTCCTTTGAAAGGTCAACCCCTTCATTCGCCCTGAATTCCCTCGCAATAAAGTTCACAAGCGCCTCGTCCATGTCCCTTCCGCCCAGTTGCGTGTCTCCGGAAGTGCTTTTCACCTCGAAAACGCCTTCCTCGTACTCCATTACCGTGACATCAAGCGTCCCGCCGCCGAAATCAAACACAAGTATTTTGAAGCTCTTGTTTTTCTTGTCAAGGCCGTAAGCAAGCGAAGCCGCCGTAGGCTCGTTGATTATCCTCACGACTTCCAATCCGGCTATCTGCCCCGCGTCCTTTGTGGCCTGCCTCTGGTTGTCATCAAAGTATGCCGGAACCGTTATCACTGCCTTTTCCACTTTTTCGCCGAGGAATTCTTCCGCGTCCTTTTTGATTTTCTGCAGCACGAAAGCCGAAAGCTGCTGCGGCGTGTATTCCTTGCCGTTCGCCTTGTATTTGTAATCAGTGCCCATTTTCCTCTTAAAGCCCGAAAATGTCCTCTCCGCGTTTGAGACGGCCTGCCTCCTCGCGGGCTCGCCCACCATTTTCTGCCCGTCTTTCGTGAATGCCACAACGCTAGGGAAATCCTTCCCGTAAACGGTGTTTCCCTCTGCTGAAGGGATTATTTTGGGCTTTCCGCCCTCAAGAAACGCCGCGGCTGAATTGCTCGTTCCCAAATCAATCCCGATTATTTTCCCCATTTTCCCACTCCCTTGCCGTTTTCCCCCTTCGGGGACTTCGCGATCGGCAGTGCCGATAGTCCCTGCTGCGCGGGGGCTTTGCTCACTCCGTTCGCTTTAATCATTTTCCCACTCTCTTTTGTTTACTTTAACCTTCGCAGGCCTTAAAACTTTTCCGTTAATCGTATAGCCTTTCTGCAGTTCTTCCAGCACAATATTATCGTCTTTTTCTTTTTCATTTGATGTCATTAAGCATTCATGCATTTCAGGATTAAATTTTGCCCCCAGTGAATCAATTTTTTTCACGCCGTTTTTTTCCAGCACGCCCAAAATCTGTTTCCGTATCCTTTCCATACCCTGCGCCATTTCATTATTGCTTTTTCCGAGCGCCTGTTTTTCCGCCTCCGCCAGCGAATCAATTGCCGGCAGAAACTCTTTCACAAGCTCCGCGTTCGAAAGTTTCCTGAATTCGTCTTTTTCCTTTTCAGCCCTTTTCCAGGAATTTTCAAACTCCGCCTGGAGCCTCTGCAGGGTTTCCCTGTAATCCAGCGATGCCGCTTCAAGTTCCGCGATTTTCCGCATCAGCCCGTTTTCATTGCCCGCCTTTTCCCCGTGCTTTTCATGCCCGGCTTTATTGCTTTTTTTTTCCAATGAATCACCAACAAATCATAAAATATGACTAAATTCTTTAATCAATTACAATATTCTTTAATCAAAAGGTTTTTAAAAGATTCCCTGTGACTTTGATTTATGGCCGAACTCCCGCAGGAGAACGTGAAAAGGGTTTCCTTTAAAATTGTTGTAAGAAAGGTTGAAAAGCCTTTTACTGTTTCCGGCCCGTTTGAAGAGCTTGACTGGATCTGCGAAACTCTCGGTTTTTTCGAGCCCATTGACAGGGAAAAAACCGCTGCAGCGATTTTCAGGGAAATAATGAAGGCAAGCGACAGCGGCGAAACCCTGAGCTCTTCTGAAGTGGCGGAGCGTGTCGGGATGAGCCGCGGCTCGGTCATAAACCACCTCAATAACCTTTTGAGGTCCGGCCTCATTGTCAGGTACGGCCGCTATTATGCCCCGCGCTCACGTTCCGTTTACAACCTTATTGAGGAGATAGAAGAAGACATTGAAAGGATTTTCGCGAGGATGAAGCGGACCGCGAAAAGCATTGATGATGAGTTCGGCGTCGCCGGCCGCGAAGAAAGGAAACGATAGATTGCTTTTTATATATCTTTTTCCAAAGTAAGGTATGCCTTCAGGAAAGCTGAAAAGGATTTTGCGCATTTCATCCGAATCAAGCAAAACAATAACCTCGAAAGCCAG
>DASRUO010000170.1:0-2081 GCA_035655375.1 archaeon
GGAATCCCACATAAGGTTCGCGAACGCGCTTGCGCTGCTGAAAAAGGATTCTTCCGTGAAAGGCATTGAAAGGCTCTGCCGCAACCACAGGAGCGGGCCGGGCAAGTGCTCGGTGTGCAGGCACGGCAAAAAAGGCGGGTACAGGAGCCAGGCAAGCGCGATAATGGCCGCGGGCAGGGGCGTGAAAGCACATTACATTATTAATGGCTTTCCGTGCAAACAGGATTACGCGGAAACAATACTGTGCTGAAAGCGTGAAAAGATTTGGTTTTGGCCGCGTTTTTGTGTGCTATTGAAAGGCTGGTGTTATGGCCCGGGAAAAAACTCTGAAAAGGTCGGAAGCGGATGAAAAATACCTCTGGGACCTGAAGCCCATATTCAAAAGCGATTCCGAATGGGAAAGGCATTACTTGGAAACAAAGCAAAGAATAAGGAAAATGGATTCAAGGAAAGGCACGCTCTCAAACTCAAAAGCGCTTCACGAAACCATCAGGGAAATGCTTGAGGAAAAGCAAAAGGTTGAGAAAGCCGTTTTCTACGCCAAGCTCAAGACGGATGAAGATACCGCATTGACAAAATACCAGGAAATGGAGCAGAAAGCGCACAAGCTCGGGGTTGATTTTGCCTCGAAAATCTCTTTCTTCAGCCCCGAGGTTTTGAGGTTAAGCGACGCGCAGATAAAAACTTTTTACTCGGAAACTCCTGAACTCAAACAGTACAAAAGGTTTCTGGAGGACGTCACAAGGCTGAGGAAGCACACGCTTTCAGAGCACGAGGAAAAGCTTTTGGCAGAATCATCCAAAATGGCTTCCGCCGCGGAAGACGTTTTCATGCTATTGGACAATGCCGATTTCAAGTTCGGGAAAATCAGGGATGAGAAAGGGAAGGAAGCCGAGCTCACGCATTCAACTTACCAGTTGTTCCTGAAATCAAGGGACAGGAAAGTGAGGGAAGACGCGTACAGGCTCCTTTACTCGAAATATTTTGAGCACAAAAACACCCTGGGCGCGCTGGTGAACGCGTCAGTGAACAAGTACGTTTTTTACTCGAAAGCGCGCAACTACAATGACTCCATAGAATCGGCGCTTTACCCTTCAGAGATTGACCGAAGCGTTTACGAAAACCTCATTGAATCCGTGAATGAGGCCTTGCCGGTGCTGCACGATTACTTAAAGCTGAGGAAAAAAGTTCTCGGCCTTGAAGAGCAGAGGATGTGGGACATTTCAGTGCCATTGGCGGAGGAGCCTAAAGCCGAATACTCCTTTGAGGAAGCCGCTGAAACAGTGAAGAAAGCGCTCAGCCCCTTAGGCGATGATTACATTTCCAATGCCGAAAAAATGTGGAAGGAGCGCAGGATAGATATTTTGCCCACCGAAAACAAGAGGGGCGGCGCCTTTTCCTGGGCTGTTTACGGCACCCGGCCTCACATTCTGCTGAATTTTGAGGGCACGTTCAACGATGTTTCAACGCTTGCGCATGAAATGGGGCACGCAATGCACTCGCATTACTCAATAAAAAACCAGCCGCCGGCTTACTCTGATTACACCACATTTTGCGCCGAAATAACCTCGATGGCAAATGAGCAGCTGCTTGCAGCGCACATGCTTGAAACCGCGGATGTTGATGAAAAAATTTTCCTGCTCACGCATCTGATGGACAATTTCCGCACCGGCATTTTCAGGCAAACCCAGTTTTCAGAGTTTGAGAAGACAACGCATTCAATGGTTGAAAACGATGAGTCTTTGAACGCTGAAAACCTTTGCAGGATTTATTCCGAGCTGAATTCGAAATATTACGGCAAGGATACGGTAACGGACAGGGAAATCTCGATTGAGTGGGCCCGCATACCGCACTTTTACTGGGATTTTTACGTGTACACTTACGCCACAGGCATAATGTCCGCAACCATAATAGCGGACAATGTGCTGAAGAAAGGCGAAGGCTACGCGCGCGAATACGTTGAAAACTTTTTGAGTGCAGGCTCAAGCAAACCGCCTTTAGAAATACTGCAGAGCGTCGGCATTGACCTCACCTCGAAAAAAACCATGCAGAAAGCGCTTGAAACCGTGCAAAAAACCTTG
>DASRUO010000171.1:0-4040 GCA_035655375.1 archaeon
CGCACTCGGTGCTTTTCAAGGCCATGCAGTCCTTTGCCGGCGCCGGAAATGTAAAATCCGCAGCAAAGGTTTTCCTTGAAAAAAACGGTGAAAGGAAAGAAATTTTTCCGGAAGGCGTGCCGATAGCCGTTGTGCACGGCAACCACGAATTCAGGGGCGGCGATTCAAAAACGGCTTTGGATGTCCTCAACCTTGCCGGCCTCCTTGTGTATTTCCACGCGGCGCGCCTTGAGCTTTCAAAAGGCGCTGAAAAGGTTTTCATCCACGGCCTCGGCGCGGTTCCGGAAAAAAAGGCGCTTCAGGTTCTCCAGCACTGGAACCCTGAACCGGTAAAAGGCCCCGCAAACATTCTCGTGCTGCACCAGGGCTTCAAGGAGTTCATGGCGGTTGATGACGAAATGGTCGCGACACTTTCGCTTGAAGACATCCCGAAAGGCTTTGACCTTGCCGTCAACGGGCATCTGCACTGGAACAGCGTGCAAAACCTCGGGGAAACCGTTTTCCTGCTTCCCGGCTCCACGATCGCCACCTCGATAAAAAAGCTGGAATCAGAAAAGCCGAAAGGCGTGTTTTTTTACGATACGCAGTCAAAAAATCTTTCATTCAAAGCGCTTCCGAGGCAGAGGAAAATGTTTTACCACAAAATAGTTTTCCATGAGGCATCGGCGGAAGGCGTCCTGAAAGAATGCTCCGAAATAATCTCAAAAGACCTCGCGGTAAAGCAGGAGCTTAAGCCGCTCATTAGGCTGAACCTTAAAGGCACCTTGAAGAAAGGCCTTTCACCCGGGGATGTTGGCCTGCAGGAAATTTTCGCCGCGTTTTCGGAAAAGGCGCTGCTTTCAATATCAAAAAACTTTTCCTCCGCTTCCTTCAGGAAAAAGATTTCCGAGTTGCGCGAAATCCAGAAGTCAAAACTTTCCGTTGCCGCGATGGGCTTCGAGCTGCTTGAAAAAAACCTTGAGGAAACCGATTTAAGGGAAAATTTTTCCGCGAAAGAGCTTTTCGCACTCCTCGCCGAAGACGACCTTGACAAGGCCATGGACCTTGTGGTCAGAAAAGATTAGCGCGCTTTTTTCAGGAACTCCGCGTACAAAACCATTTCCTTCAGCGCTTTCGCGGCAACGCTCGGGTATTCAAAAGTCGTGAAGCCTGCCCTCTCGATTTTTTCAAGGTACCTTTCAGTGTAATCGCTCCCTATTGAGCACACGATGACGGGCTTTGAAGCCTTTCCGCGTGCTTCCCTCAAAACCCCGAGGTTTTTCTCCTTAAGCGTGGGGAGGTTGAACAGCGCAAGGACCATTATTATGTCGGCATTTTTGTCGGCAACCGCCGCCGTAATGGCCTTCCTGTACCTTGAGGCGTCCGCATCCCCCAAAATGTCCAGGGGGTTGCTTATTTCAATTCCCGGCATTCCCTTTTCCAGCCTCTTCACAGTTTTCCCGGAAAGCTTCGCAAGCCTTAACCCGTGCGCGATAATCTGGTCGGCGCTCACGATGCCGAAGCCTCCGCCGTTTGTTATTATCTGCACCCTGTTGCCCTTCGGCAGCGGCTCTTTCTCAAGCAGTTTCGCGATGTTGAACAAATCAAGCAAATCATCGGCCTGTATTATGCCGGACTGCTTGAACACCGCATCATAAACCTTTGATGAGCCTGCCAGTGAACCCGTGTGCGAGGACGCCGCCTTGCTCGTTTCCTCGCTCTTGCCGCCCTTCAACACAATTATGGGCTTTTTCCTTGAAACCTTTTTTGCGACCTCGTAAAATTTTCTTCCGTCGCGCGCCCCTTCAAGGTAAACTGTGATTACTTTTGTTTTCCTGTCAGCGCCGAAATATTCAAGCAAATCAGCCTCGTCCACGTCCATCGCGTTTCCGTAAGAGGCAAACTTGTTTATCCCGAACTGCTGCTGCTTCCCCACCCAATCAAGGATCATTGAGCCCAATGCGCCCGATTGCGAGATGAACGACAGGCTCCCCTTTCCGGGCATCTTCATCCTGTTCCGCTCGAAAAAAGTCGTGTCAATTCCTGTAAAGCTGTTCACGACGCCAACGCAGTTCGGCCCCATCACCCTTGTGCGCGGGTGCTTTTCAATCAGTTTTTTTATCTGCGCCGTTAGCTTTTTCTCGCCAGTTTCCGAGAAGCCGGCGCTCACGATTATCACCGCTTTCACGCCGCGCTCCATGCATTCCCTTAAAACTTCCGGCACGAACGCCGCTTTCACGGCGATTATTGCAAGCTCGATTTTTTGGTTCACTTCCTTCACCGAAGCGAAAGCCTTCACGCCCTGAATCCTTGAATGGTTGGGGTTCACGGGGAAAAGTTTTTTTACGCGCGCCTTTTTCATGTTTTCAAAAATCGTGTAGCCCACGGTGCCCCTGCTGTTCGACGCGCCGATAACCGCAACGCTTTTCGGCGAAAAAAAGCTTTCAATGCTTTTCACACTGCCCGGCATTACAGTAAAATCGCTGTTAATCATTAATAATCTTTCTTGCTTGTTTTCAAAACGCCCATGTCAAAACCTGTCAACGCATACCTTGCCTATGCACACCTGGTGTGAAGGGCACTTTTTTTCCACGTAGTTCGGGTCGTTCTGCGGGCAGCACCGCGCTGGGCATTCGGGCTTCACGCACTGGCCGCCCACGCAGCGCTGTTCTCCTTGGCAAAGCTTTTCCTCAAACCCTTCCTTGTCAGCGCAGCACTGCTGCGTGCACTTCCTTTCCACGCAGGAATTGTTGCTGCATAAAAGGTTGTTGGGGCATTCCTTTGCGGAGTATTCGCCTGTACCGTTGCAGCATTCTGAAGGGCACGCGGGCTTCACGCATTCATACGCTTTGCACTCCAACCCCTGAGGGCAGAGCTTGTCCTTGAACAGCCCTGAAACGCAGCACCCGGAAGTGCATTCCTTCAGCTCGCACTTGTTGTCCACGCAGGTTGTATTGCCTTTGCACTTTTTCTCCTCAAATCCGGCGCCTGAACAGCATTCAGCGGAAGTGAGACAGGCCTTAAGCTGCGTATTGCCTCCGGCACCATTCGCCGAAGGGTTTCCGAAAAAAATTATGAGCGCCGCAAAAGTCGCGGCCGCTGCGAGCAGCGCAACCGCAAAATACGCCCATAAAGGGTATTCCCTTTTCCTTCCCGCCCTTTTATTCCCTCGCTTCTCGTAATTTTCAACGATGCGGGAAAGCCTTTTCGTGTCGGCTTTTTCCAGCGTGGAAGGCATAGTGAAAAATAAGGGCACGGCACTATAAAATTGTTTTTTCCGCCCAATTTAAGGCAGGAATTCCTTGTTCTTGATTTTCTGCGGCACGTACTGCTCCGTGATGAAGCGGATGCCTTTCTTGCTTAACGCTTCAAGCTCAAGCTTGTAGGCTTTCTCGCGCATGTTTTTGAATTCTGCTTTCCACTCCTTTTTCTGGAACCATTCGTAGGCCTCCATTTCCTTGAGCCTTTTCGCGTCCAGCGCATTCAGCTTGATTGTGACTTCCTTTGGGATTTTGAATTCTTCAACATCCAAAGTGCTTAAGCCCATGAATTTCGCTTCAGGCGTGGCAAGCTTTTCCTCGGAGTATGAAAGGCTGATTGAGCCCTGCTTTATCACCGAGTAAATGTACATCCCCCAAGGGTCGGCATCGGTGAGCACGTAAATCGGCAGCTTGAACTCCTTGTTCAGCCTCTGCGCCAGCCTCCTTTCACCGCGCCCCGGCTGGCCCCTTCCAGTGAGTATGATGCAGTTGTTTTTCTTCCAGAACTGGTCCTCGTTGAAGCGCCTCCACACTGCGTCCTTTTCTATGAACAGGACGTATTTGGCCTTGACTTTCTTGAATTCTATCTGCTCCGGCTCCACGTTGGATGGCACGCTCCATCCTCCCGAGCCCATCTTTGTAAGGTCAATTGTGTCATCGCCGTCGCGCAGCTGCACGTCCCCTGCAATGATTCCTTTTGCCGATGCCGCGAGGTGCAGTTCTTCCCTCAGGAGGTCGAGTGATGCCTCGATGTCCTCTATGCATGGGTCTGATTCGGATTGTTCCTCGAAAGTGTTTTCG
>DASRUO010000172.1:0-2424 GCA_035655375.1 archaeon
TCCCTTTCAGGATTTCCCGCACCGCGTTCTCCGCTATGCCGTCAGCCGACATTTCAGGCTTCATGTCGTAAGATTCAACCTTTGAGGAAGGCACCAGAATCCGTTCTTCCCCTTTGAAAGGCTTTTCCACCTGCGAGTTGAAAAAATACGTGACGTGCGCGTACTTTTCGGTTTCAGCGACGCGGAGCTGCTTCAGGCCTTTCCTTGAAATTATTTCCCCAAGGCTTCCGCCCACTTTCACGTCAGGGAAAATCGAAGGGCATTTCACCGCTTTGTCGTACTCCGTGAAGGTCGCGAAAAAAACTTTCGGAGTTGCGGCCCTTTTGAATTCGCTGAAATCCTTGAGCATAAACGCTTTCGTTATCTGCCTCGCCCTATCAGTCCTGTAATTGAATGCAAGCACCGAATCACTGTCATTTATGGTGCATTTTTCCCCGACTTGAATCGGAGGGAGGTAATAATCGCTTTCAATTCCCGCGGAGTAAGCGCCTTCAATCCCTTTCACCGCGCTTTCAGCCTTCACGCCAACGCCTTCCGTTAAAAGATTATAATATTTTTCCGTCCTGCCCCAGTTTTTGTCGCGGTCCATCGCGTAAAACCTTCCGCAAACCGTTGCAATCCTGCCCCCGTATTTTTTGCACCACTTTTCAATGAGCTTCACGTACTTCGGGGCGCTTTTCGTCGGAACATCCCGCCCGTCAGCTATGAAGTGCACCCTGACCTTTTTTCCGAGCTTTTTCCTGCTGAAAAATTCCATCAGCGCCTTCAAATGTTCAATGCTGGAATGCACGTTTCCATCGCTGCACAACCCCGTCAAGTGCACCAATGAATTATTTTTCCGCGCGTTTTCCGCGAGCTTTTCAAGGACCGCGTTTTTGTAAAAGCTTTTGCCCTTTATTGAGTTGTTTATCCTCTGCAAAGGCTGCCACACAACCCTGCCGGCGCCCAAATGCAAATGCCCGACCTCCGAGTTCCCCTGGCTGCCTTTCGGCAGGCCAACGTATTTCCCACTCGCCTTGAGTATTGTGTGCGGGTATTTTTTCACGAGTAAATCATAATTCGGCTTCCTCGCATCCGCCACCGCGTTGAATTTTTTCTCCTTCCTCACGCCAAAACCGTCAATGACCAAAAGGATTGTTTTCCTCATTCAACGACCTCCAGCCTCACGCTTCCGCCTTTCCTATCAAATGCTGAAATCGTATTAAAAGTGTAGGGATGGCCTATGATGAGGTGTATTTCTCCTTTCCTTTCAAAAGAGCTTAAATCCGCTTTTGATGGAAAGCTTGCGGGCGAAGGGTGCGAGTGCACCGAGCCGATTATCCCGCTGTCAAATGGGACAAGGTCAAGCCTGTAGCTTGAAAAGTCCTTGCCGTAAATTGCCGGCACAACAACCAGTTCCTCAATGGTTTTGTTTTTTCCGCCCAAAAGCGAGAAGAATTCGTTCGGGTAAACGTTTTTTGCGGCCTCAGTGATTGATTCAAGCGCCGCGCTTTTGATGTAATAGGTTTCCATAACCGTATTCTGCGTGCCAGCTTAATAAAATTATTCCGTGCGCGCTGCTTCATCAGCGTGCGGTGTGTAGTAATCGCGCATGCTGCTTTACACAGTTATGCCAATGTAGTAAAACATCGCCGGAAAAATGAGAAACGCCATGAGCGTGCTCCGCTTCACTTTGGAGGCAAGTGCCGCGCCCGCGAGGAGGGAAGCGATTGCGGCAGCCGCGAGGCCTTCAATGCCTGAAAATAATGTGAGCAGCAGCGCAAGGAAACCCATTACAATAAGCGACACTTTCCCGTAATCGATTTTCTCCATGAATTTCACGGATTCCCATGCAATCATTTCAGTTAAGAGCGCCGCAATGCCTATGCTCGCAACCGCCGCCGCAAGGAATACGGCGGTTGATTCAAAACTTATCGGCGAAATGTCCTTCAAAGCCACCGCCATTCCCGTGCGCGTCTTGCCGAGAGAGTAAAGCATCGCGATGCTGAACAACAAGTTGCCCGTGTTTATCCCGCCTATTACCGTGAGGTACTCGGTTTCCTTCATTTTTTTCGTGAACGTTTTCACTATGAATGCGGCAGCGCTCGGCCCTATGCCGGGAAAAACCGAGACAATTCCCGAAGCAACGGCTGAAACAAGGCCGTGGAAAACGCTTCCCTTTTCGCCGGGCTTTTTTTCCTGTGCAGGAATTCCCTTTTCCTTGGAAAGCGCCTGCACAAGGAGCGAGGGGAAAGCGTAGAATCCCATGACAAGGACAAAAATCCCATTTTTTATGCCTGAGCCCAGCACGAACACCCCAATTATTCCAGCAAGCGCTGTAACCGCCAAAGCCATTAACTTGTTTTTTTCCGATAGCACCATCAGGAGCAAAGTTCCAGCAAGCACCGCCGGAATTATCACTGGCAGGATGTTCCCGTAATTTTC
>DASRUO010000173.1:0-6331 GCA_035655375.1 archaeon
AGTTTGAATATTAACCTTTCCTTTGGGTTTCCCGCCGCAACGGCTTCACGGATCGCGGAAAATGCCAACAAAAAAGTTTATTTATTGTTTTGACCAAATAGGAATGATGAAGAAGGCGTTACTTTTCGCACTTGTCCTGGCTTTCGCGCTGAATGCCGCGGCGCTGAAGGTCGGCACGCTGGACATTTCAGTGAACGTTGATTCCTCCGGGAACGCGCTTGTGGCCGAAAATTATTCGATGGCTTTTTCGAGCCCTTTCGAGGAAAACGCTTTCGAGGAAAGCGCGAGGAATAATTCCTCGAGTTTGCTGGCATGGCAGGCCGACTTCAACTTTTTCTTCCCCCATTTCGGCAATATTGCCGGAAATGAAATTGAAACCTCCACGATAATTTACGACCCGCAGCTTAAGGCGATAACCCTGAGGTATTCACTTAAGGGGGTTTTTGCACAGCTTGTCCAGTCGGAGCAGAGGGCTGACTCTTTCCTGATTCAGGACAGGCAGCTTTCCGCGTTCAGGGATGCCGGCATCATAGTGATTCCGGAAAACACGAAGCTGAGGATAATACTGCCGCCGAACAGCGAGATTGACGCGTCAAAGCTTCCGGAAAGGGCGGTAATCAATGAAAATCAGGTTCTGTTCACGGGAATCCAGAGCAATTCAATGTCCGTGGCGTACAAAGTCACAAAACCGATCGCGCCCATAGGCTCCGACCTCTTCGGGAACATTTCAGGAATATACCTTGCGCTCATACCGTTGGCCGCGATAGCGCTTATCGTCGCTTACGCGAAGCGCGATGAAATAGAGGAAAAAATAGAAGGTTACTTGGTTGAACACTCCGAAATAAAAAAGCGGGAGCCGGACGAAGAGCTCGACCTGGACATTTGAAAAACGCGTGAAATTAATTTTTGGCGTTTTTCTTCCTGCGGAAATCCCTGTGCTTTATTATTTCCCCCTGCGCGACGCCGTGAAACTTTATTTTCAGCTTTTTCAGGATGTTCTGCACCGAGTAATCATCCGTGATTACGGAAAACTTTTCACCGCGCTCCCTGAACTCTACCGCGAGAGCGACAACTGAAATGTCTTCTTCGCCCAATTCAGTGCCTGACTCCAAGCACTTCTGCGAGGTTTTCCGGATTGACAAAGGGCAGGGGTCCTGCACAATGAGGGCGCCGCTCCTGAAAGCGTTTTCCGCGAGCGCTTTGCTGCGGAAATCTCTCCATTCATCGAAAACCTTTGAGGTTGTGTAATATTTATCTTTCACGGAAAAGGTGAACGACTCGTTGTTCAGCAAAGCCGCAGCATCGAGGATGAGAATCAATCAGACCACGGTTTTCCTTAAAATTCTAAACCCTGTATTTTTTGCCGCGTCCGGCAATTATTGGCTTCAGCTTCCTCCACTCACCCTTAGCCGCGGACAGGGTTTGGCGTTCTCTTTCTGTGGAAGCGGAAGCTTCAGCTTCCTTCAAGCTGGCATCAATTATTTCGATAAAGTGATCGTAGTGATCGTAAGTAAAATCAGACCCTTTGACACTTACCCCCTTCGTTTGGTCTTCCGAAATACTTATTTCTCCGGCCCTGAATTGGACTGGTTTAAAGTTGCACATGAGCATCAGGGGGGTTATGCCCAGTTCACCCCTCTTGAGATAGAAGGCTATTTTTTCAACCGGTAACTTTGCGTGCCTGTTAGCAGCCGGGAGTGCAGTAACGGGGCGGCGAGTTGTCTGCTCCTGAACGGTTTCAGACCCGAAGCCCAACTTGCCTTTCACGTATTTTTTAGTGGCATCCCAGGCCACTCTAAGATTCACCCTAGGCATCAGTACACCTGTAAGACTCAATGTTTTCAATCCTTTTAAATTTTATTCCTGCTTATTAATGCAGTGAATGCATGGATTTAAAGGCTGTCGTCGGCGCGCTTAGCGAAATCGAGAGGAAAACCCTTGCGGAGCTCTCCGCGAAAGAATCACCTTTGGAAGAGGTTTCCCGCGTTTCGGGGCTGAATATTGACTCGGTGAGGCGCGCGGTGAACTGGCTGGAGCAGAAAGGCCTCGCGAAAGTGTCCGAACAAAAAACAAAAAAACTGGTTCTCACGGAAGAAGGCAAAAAAGCCCAAAAAGAAGGCCTGCCGGAAGAGAGGATGCTGAAGGCGCTTCCTGAAGGGGAAGGCATTTATTTTCAGGACCTGCAGAAACAAGCCGGATTGTCACAGCAGGAATTCAACGTGGCCCTTGGGATAAACAAGCGGAAAAATTTTGTGCTGCCAGTCAAAGAAACCGGGTCAGGGAAAATTAAGCTGCAATTAACCGAGGTGGGGAAAGAAGCCCTCGGAAAAAAATCGCTTGCGTTTGAAATAAGCCCGGAGCTTGTGGGCAGGGGGCTTGCCGGGGAAAAGGAAGAGGTTGAAAGGAAAGTTGCAATAACGGCGGATGGGGAAAAGGCGCTTGCATTGAAAGAGTTTTCAGCGGAACGCGCGTACAACATTTCAGACCCCGTGCCGGAACTGTTCATCGGGAAAAAGCAGCCTTACGTGCAGTTCCTGAACATCATAAGGAGGAAACTCACGGAGTTAGGCTTCACGGAAATGGAGGCGCCGATGGTTGTGCACGAGTTCTACAATTTTGATGTGCTGTTCCAGCCGCAGAACCATCCCGCGCGCACGTGGACCGACACTTACCAGCTGAAAAACCCAACGCACGGAACGATAACGCACAGGGAAAAAGTGAAGGCGGTAAAAGCCGCGCATGAAACCGGAGGGGTTTCGGCTTCAACAGGCTGGCAGTACACATGGCTTGAAGAAATCGCGAGGAAAGTCATGCCGACAGCGCACGGCACAGCGCACAGCGCAAGGCAGCTTGTGAAAGGCGTTCAGGTGCCGGGAAAATATTTTGCCATGGCACGCTGCTTCAGGCCGGATGTTCTTGACGCAACGAATCTGATTGAATTCAACCAGACAGAGGGATTCATTGTCGGCGAGGAATTAAACTTCACGCACCTCCTCGGCATGCTTGAACAGTTCGCGAAAGAGATTGCGGGCGCGAAGGAAGTGAAATTCATACCGGATTATTACCCTTTCACGGAGCCCTCGGTGCAGCTTTCAGCGCTGCACCCGAAGCTCGGATGGGTTGAGCTCGGGGGCGCCGGAATGTTCAGGCCGGAAATACTTGAGAATCTGGGCATCAAGGGGCAGGCAATCGCGTGGGGGATAGGCATTGACAGGCTGGCGATGTTCAGGCTCGGCGTGAAAGACATAAGGTATTTGTTTTCTGATGATTTGAACTGGCTGAGGAAATCGAAAGCGGTGGTTGAGTGAACGTAGCGGAGCTTCAGGAAGAGCTTGAAATTATTAGGAGATTGCCGCCTGATAGGGCGGAAAAGGCCCTGAATGCAAGGATAGAATTGCGAAAAGGGATGCAAATGGAAATTGAAAAGCTTTCAAGGCGCACCAAAAACGTTTCCGGGGAGGAAAGGAAAAAAATCAATGAAAAAATAAAAGAATTCAAAGCAGATGGCGCATTAAATAATAAAATAATTGAAGAAATCAAAAAACATCGCGGGATGAACGGGCCGAGGCGCATGAAAGAACGAGGAACGTGGAAACGCCAAAGGAAGTGAAAAAATGCCGACGATTGAATTGAGCAGGAAAGACCTTGAAAAGCTGTGCGGGAAAAAGTTTTCCGCGAAAGAGCTGGAAGAGGCTTTGATGTTCGTGAAAGGCGAGATTGATTCAAGCGAAGGCGACTTGCTCAAGGTTGATGTGAAGGAAACGAACAGGCCGGATTTGTGGAGCGCGGAAGGCATTGCGCGCGAAATCAATGGAAGGCTCGGGAAAAGGAAAGGAATACCGCAATACAAAATCGGAAAATCCGGCTTGACGGTAAAGATTGAGGAAAGCGTGAAAGAGGCGAGGCCGCTGACCGTTGCCGCGGTTGTGAAAGGCGTGAAGGTTTCCAATGATTTATTGGTGCAATTAATACAGCTGCAGGAAAAGGTTTCCGGAACGTTCGGGAGGAAAAGGAAGGAGGCCGCGATAGGGGTTTACGATTTTGATAAAATAAAGGGCAACATAAGGTATTACGGCGCGAAGCCGCGGGAAAAAAAGTTTGTGCCGCTGGAATTCAAAAACGAAATGAATTTGGATGAAATAATTGAAATGCACCCCAAGGGAAAAGAGTTCGGGCATCTGCTGAAAGGAAAAAAGCTTTACCCAATCTTTGAGGATTCTAAAGGCAACGTGCTTTCAATGCCGCCCATAATCAACTCGGATTATTCAGGAAAGGTCACCGAGAAAACAACAAACCTTTTCGTTGAGGTTTCAGGCTTCAATATTGAAACCTTGAACACCGCATTGAACGTGATGGTGATGGCGCTTGCTGACCGCGGCGGGAAAATTGAAGGCGTTTCAATGGTCGATTCAAACGGAAAAAAATTTGTGACGCCAAACTTTGGAACGAAAAAAATTTCACTTGAAATCGAGTACGTGAAAAAAGTTTCAGGGTTGAACCTGGGCGAAAAGGAAATAATTTCGCTGCTGGAAAAAGCAGGGTATGAGGTGGGGGAAAAAGGGAAAAAACTTGGGCTTGAGTACGGGAATTTCAGGAGCGACGTGCTGCACGCCGTGGATGTAGTGGAAGACGTGCTTATTGGATACGGCTACAACAGGATCAGACCTGAAAGGGCGAGGCTGAGCGTTGTGGGCTCTGAGCTTGGGGAAACCGCTTTCATTGA
Source organism: archaeon (assembly GCA_035655375.1). Taxonomy (GTDB): domain Archaea; phylum Iainarchaeota; class Iainarchaeia; order Iainarchaeales; family Iainarchaeaceae; genus DASRUO01. The sequence continues at coordinate 4,724 of DASRUO010000173.1, forward strand.
CAAGGTGCGCGACGTATGCGTCGGCCTTGGTTTACAGGAAGTGCTCACTTTCGTGCTGACCTCAAAGGAAAAACAGGGGCGCATGATAGGCCTTGAAGGGCAGGAATTTGTTGAAATCGCGAATCCGATTTCATTGAATTGGAGCATTATGAGGAAAAACATTTTCCCGGAGATGCTTGAATTCCTGTCCAAAAACAAGCATTATGAGTACCCGCAGAAAATTTTCGAGGTTGGAAAAACAATTGAAATTGACCCGAAAAGCGATTCCCGCACGAAGGAGAAAAACGTGCTGTGCATTGCGCTTTCAGGAAAAGATTACGGCTTCACCTCAATAAAATCCGCTTTCGAGGCGGTTTGCAGGGAACTGGGGAAAAAATGCGCTGTAAAGCCGCTGAAGCACCCAAGCTTTGAGGAAGGGAAAAGCGCGGAAATTTCAGGGGATTCAAAAGGGTTTTTCGGGGAAATCAGGCCAGTGATCAGGGAAAACTTCGGGCTGCAGTACCCTGTCGTAATTCTTGAAATGGAACTGTGAATTCTGTTTTATTGAAATGCAGGGCCTGAAGATTTGCCGGAAAATCAGAAAAGCCTTGTCTGCCCGCCTTTTCCTGAATCGCTTTCTTCATGGGATTCCGGTTCTTCTTCATCTGAAAGAGGCGCTTCAGGTTCGTTGCCGGCGCGTGCGCTGAAAGAGGAGAAAAATTTGGGCCGGGCATTTTCCACTGAAATCTTTGCCGCCTCCGAAATTATTTTCTGCACCTTTTTTGTTTCAGGCTTTGAATTAAGCAGGAAGGCGACCTCTTTTTCATTAAGGCCGAAAAAAGCCGTGAACGCAACGGCTTTTTCCGCGCCGGAAAATATTTCACGGTAATACGGCAGGTCTTTTGAAATCACCGCCCTTGAAGATGAATGCGTTTTCGCGCCGATTTTCAGGCCGAGGTCTTTTTTCAGGGCGCGCAAAGAAGAGGTTTTTGAAAGCATTGAAAGCAGCTGCGGAAACTGGTACATGACGAAATCGTGTGAAACTTTTTCCTTTGAAAGCGCAACCCCCTCGCCTGAAAGCTCGGAACTGTATTTCAGGAAACCCCAGTGCTGTTTCCTGTAAATGCGGCCGTTAAAAATATCGGCGCGTGAAAGCCTGTCAAAGGCGAGCGAAATGTCCTGCGCTGAGGAGTATTGCCTCGGGATGTTTTCCTCAACCCAGCGGAAAAGCATGTCGCTTGCGAGGTCGCTCTGCATTCTTGCGTCCCTAACCTCGGAAAAATCAGTGCCCTTGAAGATTGCCTTCATCACGCTGAAAACATTCTGCTGCCTTTCCCTGAGTGAAAGGCTTTTCACAGCATCCATTGAAACTTTTCCTGAAAGCGCGAGCGTCTGCAAATCAAGGAGCGCGGAGCGCATGTCGCCGGAAGAGTTTTTCGCGAGCTCAGCGACGGCTTCTTCCTCAAATTCAATTCCTTCAGAGGAAAGGATTTCCTTCAGCCTTTTCGCTATTGAAAGGTAATTTATTTTCTTGAACTCGAAGGTTTTGCACACAAAGCGCAGCGCCGAAATTGAACGGTTCTCGAAAATGTCGTTTGCGGTGATTATCACGGGGTTTCTTGAATCCTT
>DASRUO010000174.1:0-3434 GCA_035655375.1 archaeon
ATTCCCGCGCTCAGAATAGTTGCAATGGGGTTCGCAACGTCCTCGCCAGCGTACTTTGGCGCGGAGCCGTGAATCGGCTCGTACAATCCGAAAGAGCCCTCGCCTATTGAAGCGCTCGGCAGCATTCCAAGAGAGCCCGTAATCATCGAGCTTTCATCGCTCAAGATGTCGCCGAAGAGGTTGCCTGTGACAATCACATCAAATTGCCTCGGGTTTTTGATGAGCTGCATTGCCGCATTGTCCACATAGTAATGCTCTAATTCAATATCCTTGAAATCCTTGTGCACCTGCTCAACCACTTCACGCCACAAGGTGCTCGTGTACAAAACATTTGCCTTGTCCACGGAAGTCACCTTTTTCATTTTCCTCGTGCGCGCAATCTCAAACGCTTTCCGCGCAATCCTTTCAACCTCCGGCCTTGAATACTTCATCAAATCGCTTCTCCAAGTGTTCGCCTCATCCATATCCTTTTTGCCGAAGTAAATGTCGCCGGTAAGCTCCCTGACAACAAGGATGTCAAACCCTTCCCCTATAATCTCTTTTTTCAGCGGCGAGGCGTCAATAAGCGCGGGGAAAACCTTTGCCGGCCTCAGGTTCGCGTACAAGTCAAAAATTTTCCTTAAGGGAAGCAACGCCGCCCTTTCAGGCTGTTCAGCTATCGGAAGCTTTTCCGCGCGCGGGTCGCCAACAGCTCCTAAAAGAATCGCGTCCGAGTTTTTGCACAATTCAATGGTGTCCTGCGGAAGGCACTGCCCCTTCTTTTCGTAAGCCGCGTAGCCGACAGGCGCTTCCTCGAATTCAAAGCCTATTGAATGCTTTTCCGAGATTTTTTTCAGGGAAAGCACCGCCTGCTCCACAATTTCAGGGCCTATGCCGTCGCCCGCGAGAACAGCGATTTTGAAGGATTTTTTTTCCGGCATTGGTTTCATCTCAGAGCATAAACCTTCGTTCAATGTGTTCAAGTTTTTTTTGGGTTGAAATGCCTGTTGCTTTTCTTTTATGCATTTCCACCGCCGACCTGACCGAGGTTAAAAGCCTTGAAAACTCTTCTTCAGGCATCGGCTCGTTTCTTTGCTTCACAATCCTTTCCCTCATCCCTTCGGCAAGCTTCAAAGCCCAATCCTTTTGTTGTTCGCCAGCCATGCCAATCACTTGAAAGTAATTCTCATGTTACACTTTTATTTTCACTTTCTCCTATTAAGCGGCCTTGCCCTTTCAACTGTGCGCCTGGCCCTGTTTTTGGCCGCAAAAAATCTTACCACTGACTGCCTTAATTCGAGAAGCTCTTCGTTTGAAAGTTCTCTCTTCAACTGTGTCTCAAGCTCTTTTCTTCTCCTGCTCGCCATTTCAATTGCTGTTTCTTCTTTTACCATCGTTTCACCTCCATCATTTCCTCATAACTTTTCACTTACTTCCTTCTTTGTGGCCGATTCCTTTCAGCCTTTCTTCCGGCTTCCCGTCTTTCCTCTGCCTCTTTTTGAAGTTCAACTAGCACTTCATCCTGAAGATGGAGTACTTCATAATGATTAAGTTTCCTGCCTCGTTTCTCCTCAATTGCTCTTTGTCGTTCTTGAAATCTTATGCCAAATTCAATATCTCTTTGTCTGTTCCTGTCGTACATTTTTCCGCCTTGTGTTTTTCATTTCCTCTTGAACAGCGCCCTTATTTCCTTGCCTGTTGTTTCAATCAGGTGCGCGTCCTGCTCCAAGCGGAGCCTCTTGAATTTTTTCAGCCCGCCCCTATATTCCGCAATCCACTCGTTCGCGAACTTGCCGCTTTCAACATCCTTAAGTATTTCCTTCATGCGCTTTTTAACATCCGGCCCTAAAACCGTTTTCCCGCGCGTCCTCCCGCCGTATTCAGCGGTGTTTGAAACAACGTCCCACATGTACTTGAGGCCGCCCTCATACACCAAATCGGTTATCAGTTTCATTTCGTGCAGGCACTCAAAGTAAGCCATTTCAGGCGGGTAGCCCGCTTCAACAAGCGTTTCAAAGCCGTCCTTTATCAGTTCGGAAAGGCCGCCACACAAAACCGCCTGCTCGCCGAAAATGTCCTCGTACGTTTCCTGCTCAAAAGTGCATTCAATGACTCCTGCGCGCGTGAAGCCGCAGGCCTTCGCCATCGCGAGCGCGGTCTTCTTCGCTTTGCCGCTCGGATTCTGCCTTATGGCAATAAGCGCGGGAACGCCGAAGCCAGCAACGAACTGCTTCCGCTCTTCAGTGCCCGGCGCTTTCGGCGCGACCATTATCACATCAACTTCCGCGGGCGGCTTTATGAAACCGTAGCAGATGTTGAACCCATGCGAGAATGAAAGCGTTTTCCCTTTTGAAAGGTGCTGCTTGATGTCTTTTTCGTAAACTTCGCCCTGCATTTCATCAGGGATTAGAACATGTACTATGTCCGCGCGTTTCGCGGCTTCAGCAGTTTCAAAAACCTTGAAGCCGTACTCCTCGGCTTTCTTCCATTTGTCCGAGCCTTTCCTCAGCCCTATAATGACATTGGCGCCGGAATCCTTCAGGCACATTGCCTGCGCGGCGCCCTGCGCGCCGTAGCCCAAAACAGCAATCGTTTTGCCTTTAAGGTCGTTTAAATCAGCGTCGTTGTCCCTGAAAAGTTTCATTCCATCCCCCCGTTTGCTTTCTTGAATTATTTGGATTAAATTCTCTTTTTTAAACTATTTTTTAACTGAAATCAGCCCCAACAAATGAAAGCCGTTTAAGCGTCAATCGCGTTCGTGCCCGACCTTGAAATGTCTATCACTTCAAGCTCTTTCATTGCGCGCTTCACGAATTCCTCGACCTTTTCCGGCTTGTCGATGATTTCAACGATTGCGTTGCCGTTCCTTTCAAGGATTATTTTTCCGCCGAAATCCTTCAGCTTGCCTTTCAGCGCCGTCGAATTTTTCACTTTCAGCAGCGCGATTTCCCTTTCAACAATGTCTTTTTCAAGGAAGAGCCCGGCCTCAATCACGTTTATCAGTTTCCCCAATTGGTTTTTCGCCTGCTCAACCTCGTCATCCGAGCCCCTTATGGTTAAAATGATGCTTGAAACCCCGCTTTGCATGTGCTTGCCGACGCAGATGGATTGTATGTTGTAGCCTTTCCTCGAGAGCAGCGTAGCAATCCTCGCCATCACGCCTCTTTCATTTTCAACTATGAGTTTCAGCAGATACTTTTCCATTCCATCACCCTCATTTTCACCATTGCATTTCTCAGCATCTTTCACGCATCACGCGCACTTCAATCAAACGCCACTCGACAATCCTTGCTTTACAGTTTTGCCATTTCCCCCATCCGCATTGAAAATCACTTGCTGAAGTAATCCTTCGAAATCCTCTCGCCCTGCATTTCGCTGTTGCTCACGCCGGCAGGAACAATCGGCAGCACAATCGCGTCCATCTTCGTATGCACATCTATAAGCGTCATCTCGTC
>DASRUO010000175.1:0-3719 GCA_035655375.1 archaeon
TTTCAGCTCCCGTTGTTTTTGGGGTTATTGTTATCCTAAAAAAATTTTTCCCGACGCGCAGCCTTTCCATTCGTTCTGCTTCTTCGCCCATTCAGATAAATAAATGCGCTTTCACTATTTATTTTTTTCTTAGCGCTGCATTGAAAAGGTGCCTGTAAGGAAACCGCTACCCCATGCGCCTGCGCCTCGGCTGATTTGATGGGCGGGCGCCAAAAACGTTTTTCTCCCCTTCCCTGACCTCGTCCAAGCTCGGGAAGATTCCCTTTGCAGGACCCTTCACTCCAGTTGTCTCGCGGACAAGGGCGCCCAGGGACCTTTTATAAGTCCGCTCCACCCTTTTCTGAACATTATATCCTAGGTTTTTCATTCTAACCCTGAAATATGACCCTTCCCTGTGGCTGATATAAACCCGCATTTTTTCTAACTCCTCCGGAGTGATGCTTTCAATGCCCCTGCCTTTCAGGTATGCCCAATGGTCTTTCAGCAGCTTATTGATTTGTCCCGTGGACATTTTTGGGCCTACAATGGCTTTGAAAAGGGGGCCCGCCCTCATGATTTCTTCCCTGCTGGCTTCAGGCATTTTCAATACCGCTTTCCAATTTTTTTATTTTTTCAGTTTTACGCCGCACACCCTATTATAAGATTCTTTTCCGGCGCGTTGAAGGTACCACGGCGCCAAAGTTCATCAGCGCTTTGGTTGCGGCTTTGCTTATTGCGGCCGCGCCGATTCTGGCGTCTTTAAGTTTCACGCCCTCAACCACTTCCATCCGTCTCACATTCTTCTGCTGCCCGCGCCTCAGTTTCTGGACAGGCAAATTTTTTTCCAAGCTCGCCACCGTGACGCGGAAGGATATAAGCCTCGCCTTGTTGGTTGCCCCGACATGCCCCGCCATTTCCAGGAAATGGCTGTAAGGTATTTCCCGCAGCCCGAGTTTTTTCAGGTGTTCAATGTGGCTTTTCAGCAGGTCTTTCACTTCGAAGGGCTTCAAGTACGGCGTGATTTCCGCGCGGAAAAATTCGCTTTCCCTCAGCATTTCAGGGGTAATGTTGCCTGCCATCTATGAATTGAAAGCGGCCGCACTATTTAAATTTTCCCGCCGCGCAAGCCCTACCCATTTCCGTTAACCAACGCGTTTTTAAGTAATTCCCAGGCATTTCCCTTCATGAAGGAGGAAAACCTCGCGCTCGCGCTTCTGCTCGTGAAAAAGGCGGGCCTTTACGGGAAGGCAATGGTTTCAACTTCGGAGCTCGCAAACCAGACACAATTCTCGCAGCAGTCCATTTCGCGGAAGCTGCGCGAACTGGAGGAAGAGGGAATCATTTCAAGGAACGCCTCAAATCAGGGCATCGAGGTTTTCTTCACGGACAACGGGAGGAAAGAGCTTGAATCTTTTCATCTGGAATTGAGGGAAATTTTTTCCGGCAAAAAGCCCGTGCTGAAAGGCAAGGTTGTTGACGGCCTCGGCGAAGGCACTTATTACACGTCCATTCCGGAGTACAAAAAACAGTTCAAGGAATTGTTCGGCATTGATTTGTTTCCCGGAACATTAAACCTTGAAGTTGACCCTTCCGAGAGGCGCGTGTTCACATCGAAAAAGCCGGTTGAGGTGAAAGGTTTCACGACAAAGGAAAGAACCTTTGGGGGTATAGACTGCTGGCCGTGCATAATAAACGGCAAAGCGGAAGCCATTGCAATCCTGCCCCACCGCTCAAACCACCCTGAAAACGTTATTGAGTTGGTTGCCTCTTACCACATCAGGAAAAAGCTGAAGCTGAAAAACGGCTCAATTATCGGGCTGGCCAATCAATGAAAAGTGGTGAAAAAATGGCGGAACACAAAACAAAAAATTTATTTTGCGGGTCGGGTGAAGTGAAATGCTGAAAATTGCTGTTGTTGACACAATGTTCGCGCGCAACCCTTTCGCCGGTTGGGAGCGACAGACCATACTCGTTTGTACTCGTATGGGCTTTGCCCCGCTGTGCGGGGCAAGTTTCCCCGCAGGGGATACGCTCCCCAAACCGGAGCAGCGGTTGGCTCGCTGCGCTAGCTTTTGGAGGTATAAAAGATGCTGAAAATTGCTGTTGTTGACACAATGTTCGCACGCGGCGACATGGGGAAAATCGCGATTGAAACCCTTGAAAAAACCGCGAAGGAAAACGGCTGGGACATTGAAATTGTGAGGAAAACCGTTCCCGGCGTCAAGGACATTCCTGTCGCGCTGCTGCAGCTTTTAGAGCAAGGTTGCTCCGCCGGAATTGTTCTCGGAATGCCCGGCTCCGCGCCGGTTGATAAGCAGTGCGCGCATGAGGCTTCATTAGGAATACAGCAGGTTCAATTGATGGCGCGCAAAACCGTTCTGGAGGTTTTCGTGCACGAGGATGAGGCGAAAAGTGATGAAGAGCTCGCCTCAATAATGCGGAATCGCGCCTCAAAACACGCGCTGAATTTATTGTGGCTGCTTTTCGCGCCGAAAGAGCTTGAAAAAAGGGCCGGGAGTGGAGAAAGGCAGGGCAAAGTAAATGCTAAACAGGTGAAGTTGTAAAAAGTGTATTGGCTGATAAAAATGAATTTGGCAATTGTTTTGGCTGATTTCCACAAGGACATTTCAGAGGAAATGCTGGCTCACGCAAAAAAGGCCGCTGAAAAAAACGGCTTCAAAGTTACTGAAATTGTGAGGGTAACCGGCGCTTTTGATGTTCCATTGCCCCTGAAAAGGGTTCTTGCAAATCCAGATGTGCATGCGGCAGTTGTTCTGGGGGCAGTTGTTCAAGGAGAAACTGCGCATGATGAAATTGTTGCCAGTGTCTGCGCTGAAAAGGTCGCCGAACTTTCGCTTAAATATGACAAGCCGGTAGGTTACGGGATTTCCGGCCCGCGGATGAGCTTGGAGCAGGCAAAGGCACGCGCAAAAGGGTTTTCCGTGAGGGCTGTTGAAGCCGTTGCAAGGCTTTTATAATGCGAAGCCGGAATAAACACTCCGCAATGAATTAAATGTTTTCACCCCTATTTTTTCCGTGGACGAAAAGGTTTTGCTTTCCGAGATTTCAAGGCTTCAAAACAACGGCGTCTCCGAACAAGTTTTGGGGCGTTATAATGACTTCAAGTCTTTTGCGCGCAGAAGCGAGGAGGAATGGTTTTCCGAATTATGCTTCTGCCTCCTCACCGCGAATTCTTCCGCGCTTTCAGGAATTAAAGTGCAAAGTGCTTTGGGCTTTGAAGGCTTTTACAATCTTCCCGAAAAAAAGCTTTCCAGCGAGCTGAAAAACCTTGGCTACAGGTTTTACAACAGGCGCGCAGAATTCATTGCCGAGGCGCGGAAGCATTTTGGCTTAAAGGAAAAACTTTCCGGTTTTGCTGATGACAGGCTTGCAAGGGGTTTTTTGGTGGAGACTGTTAAGGGCTTGGGCTTCAAGGAAGCCTCGCATTTTCTGCGTAACACCGGCCATGACAACGTCGCGATTTTGGACAGGCACATTTTGAGGCTGATGCGCGAGCATTCCCTAATAAAAGAAATGCCTAAAACCCTGAACGAGAAAACTTACCTCGCAGCTGAATCCGAGCTCGACAAATTTGCTGTAAAAGCAGGCTTAAACCACTCGCTTTTAGACCTTTACCTGTGGTATATGAAAACCGGAAAAGTGCTGAAATAGTTTTTTTTAATTTCTTTAATGTGCCGCTTTTTTTTATTCATCCGATAAATTAATTACTTCCCTTTCAT
>DASRUO010000176.1:0-3614 GCA_035655375.1 archaeon
TTCTTTCCTTTCACTGTTTTTTTCAAGGAAAACCTTTACCGCGGATTTCACATTTCCCGCCTTGGCGAAAGACTGCATGGCTTTGAAAAGCACTGAGTGCGAGGGCACCGGCGCGTCGAAAACATCCCCGGCCAGAATCGCGGCATCGGCTTGTTCCTCAATGCATAATGCGAGCGCCTGCTCAAGGTTTTCAAAAGATTCCGGAAACCTTTCGCCTTTCTCGCCGAACCCCAAATGCGTATCGGAAAAAATTCCCAGCTTCATTCAACAAGCGCCTCCAGCCCCTTAAAATCAAGCTCCCTGAAACTTTTTATAACACGGTCTGCGGAGGAAAAATCCTGCTTTTCCGTGAAACTGTTGGGGAGCGCCACCGCCTTTAATCCGGCGGCTTTCGCTGACTGGACGCCTATAAGCGTGTCCTCCACCGCCACACACCTTGATTTTTCCGCGCCGAGGAGTTCAATGGCCTTTATGTAAATGTCCGGGAAAGGCTTTGATTTCCGCACGTGCTCCGCGGTCACTATGTGGGAGAAAAAGCCTTCACTGATGCCGAATTTTTCAAGGATGAATGAAACGTTTTTCCGCACGTTCGTTGTCGCGATCGCGAGCGGGACGTTTTTTTCCTTCAGCTCAAGCAGCAGTTTTTTCAGGAAAGGGTCAAGCCCTATTTTTTCCGACATTTCCTTTCTCGCGGGAACGGATGTTTCCTCAATGAAATCCTCGAGCGTGATTCCGAGGCCGTAGTTTTTGTTTATGAATTCAAGCTTTTCGGAAAAGTTGTGGCCCACGAGCGCGGAGATGTGCTCGTCGGAAATGTCCGCATTGCGCCTTTTCAGGAGGCTTTTCATGTGCCTGAAATAATAAGTGGGCGTGTCCGCGATGACGCCGTCAAAGTCAAAGATTACCGCTTCAAGCACTGAACAGCGCCTCCGCTTTTTCAATTGAAAGCTGGGCAAGCGATTCAACAATGAGGTCCGCATCAAGCAGGAAAATCCTATCATAAGTGTTCGTTACCGCGACGCACTTCATTCCCGCGGACTTCGCGGCCTTTATTCCGAAGATTGAATCCTCTATTGCGAGGCACTGTTCCGGCGCAATCCCCAAAATTTTCGCGGCCTTGAGGAACCCCTCAGGGTCGGGCTTGCCCCTTGAAACGCTTTCAGCTCCAATGATGGCGCCGAAAGAATCCTTTTCCCCTATCTGCTCAACAATGTGCTTTATGAACCCCAACCTTGAGCTCGAAACAATTCCAAGGGGAAATTTCCCTTTAACCTTTGAAAAAAATTCCCTGAAGCCGGGAATGGTTTTAATGCCCAAAGTCATGTGTTCAAGCGCGCCGTATTTTTCCTTTTCCATGCGCTTAAGCTCACTGCGCGGCTTTCCTTTCAAAAGCCTGCCGTAAGCCTCGCTCGTGCGCATTGTGTCAAATTTTTTCATTTCAGCGGCGGAAATTTTCACTCCGGCCTTTGAAAGGATTTTGGAGCTTGCCTCGTGGTGAAGGTTCATTGTGTCCACCATCACTCCGTCCATGTCGAAGATTACGGCTTCCATAAGGAAGTTTAAGAGCGTAACGGTTAAATAATTTAAAGAGCGGGAAAAGGGGCTGTTTTTGGTTGCTTAAGGAAATTTCCTCGGATTTGAAAGCCGTGATGAAAAACGACCCCGCGGCGAAAGGGCCGATAGATGTGCTCATAAACCACACGCCTTTCCATGCCGTAATGATGTACAGGATAGTGCACCCGCTGCACATGGCAGGCCTGCCGATTCTGCCGAGGCTTTTCTCGAACATTGTGAGGGCGTGGAGCGGGGTGGAAATACACCCCGGAGCAGCCATCGGGAACGGATTTTTCATTGACCACGGCGCCGGCGTAGTGATTGGGGAAACGGCTGAAATCGGGGAAAACTGCGTTCTTTTCCACAATGTAACGCTTGGGGGGACGGGCAAGCATCACGGGAAAAGGCACCCCACAATCGGCAACAGCGTTCTTATAGGTACCGGCGCGACGCTTCTGGGGCCGATAAAGGTCGGCAACAACGTGAAAATCGGCGCTGAAACCTTCATAATAATGAAGGACGTGCCCTCAAACTGCACAGTGGTCGGAATTCCGGGAAAAATCGTGAGGCTTGAGGGGAAAAAGGTTGATGTTGAATTAAGGCCTTCAAAAGTGAAAGCCTGAATGCTGAGTCAGCTGCCGGCCGGTTTTGGTCAAGCTTTTAATTTTATCCGGCTATTTTCTATTAAGGTTTCTTTTCTTTTTCGCCAACGTTTTTCTTTTCTTTCCCAAAGAAAAGAAAAAGGTTGCTGAGGTGGCAGAACGGCTATGCGTCAGCCTGCAGAGCTGAAGACAGAGGGTTCGACTCCCTCCCTCAGCTTTCGAGCGATGAGTTATGCAAGGCTAAGCTAGAGAATGGACGAGATGCTGACTAGGATTACAGAATTGGAGCAGGAAATGCTGGAAGTGATGGCAAGAAGAGAGCAAATAACCATTTAGCAACATATACATAACGCTTAGCTGTTAGAGAGGCGGTTTTCCTAACTGCGAAAGATTTTATACTTGCCCATACAATAATTTGTTAACAATCATGCAAGGAGTTAATAGTATGGCTAAACCTATTGAACCAACACCGGTTTTGGAAGGCAAGGACGCGAAAGCGTTTTGGGATAGCTTGCAGAAGGCCAAGTTTGATGAAAAAAAAGCTGCTGAACTGGAAAAGAGCAGGGTAATTTACAAACTATTTTCCCAGAAATAAACAGTGGTTACAGTGGTCAATAACACAAATAATGAAGACCACTTGACCAACCTCATCAAAGAAATTGATTGGCTGGAAATACAAAAGCTTGGCGACAGCCACGACACGTCCAAATTCTGCTGCGGGGAATCAAAAAACCACAAAGACCTGGATGCATTCATCAAAGAAGATGCGTTCAACCAGCAAAAACAGAACATCAACGTGACCTATGTAGCAGTTGCCAAGGGCTCAAGCGAAGTAATTGGTTTTGTGACTATACTAAATGACCGGTTAAGGGTATCGAACGCCGAGAAAGGGGACATGAAAATTACCGCAAAATATAGTGACTTTCCGGCAACAAAAATCGGAAGGCTGGCTGTCGACAAAAAACACAAGAACAAGAAAGTGGCAACAAACATGCTCAGGTTTGTAATGGGTTTGGCGCTTGAAAGTGCCGACAAAATAGGGTGCAGATTCTTAATAGTGGACTCATACCCGGAATCAGCGGATTTTTATTTACGCAAAGGATATGTAAAAAATCAGGTGCAGGACCAGACAAGAACCAAATTTCTAGAAAAAAAGCCTGACGGAAGCAAAGATATTGTCGATAAAACACACCGGGAAACAATCAGCCTAAGATACGACCTCTTGAATCTAAAGTGATTGTTTGGAAAAATTCCGTGACAAAAATAGTAACCGGTTAGCGCAGCATATTTACAAAAAACAAACCGGCAACTTTTCAGAATCTTGGCATAGCCGACCCCAGTTCCCCCTCAGCTTTTTTTAACCGGTTTTTTCCCCGCAAAAAAATGCAGGTATAAGAGCACCGCGCCGGAGAGCAGCACCAGCAATTGCACGAAAGCGGTTTCAAGCGTCTGGTAAAT
>DASRUO010000177.1:0-4254 GCA_035655375.1 archaeon
GAACCGCGGCATCCGCCTGCGAAGTGCCTGTAATCATGTTTTTGACAAAGTCCCTGTGCCCGGGCGCGTCAATGATGGTGTAACTGTTTTTCTGGCCCACGAATTTCTTGTAGGCGACATCAATTGTAACGCCCCTTTCCCTTTCCTCTTTGAGGTTGTCCATCACGTAAGCGAATGCAAAGGTTCCCTTGCCTTTCGCTTCCGCCTCGGCCTTTAGTTTCCTGTAGTCCTGTTCGGCAAGCGCTCCGGTATCATAAAGAAGCCTTCCGATAGTTGTGGATTTGCCATGGTCAACATGGCCTATGAACACCAAATTCATGTGTGGCTTTTCTGCCATATTTCATTACACCTCCGAAAAAAACCAAACCCTATAAAATCGCGAAATTTTAGCCTTTTGACGCGTTTATTTACATTGATTCTTCCAGCGAATTATTTAAATACCTGACTTTTTTTCGCCTTTAAAGCTTTTAGCGCCAAAACACCCTAAAATAAAGCCGGCCCTTTAAACCGCTTTTGGCGGAAAATCATTCAAGGAAAAAGCCTGCGGGCTTGACCTCTTCGTCCATGCCCTTCCTCTTCCTTACCTCACGCACGGTCTGCTGCTGCAGCTCGCGCGGCAGCATTTCATAGCCCGCGTATTCAGCCGTCCACAACGCCCTTCCCTGGGTTGCCCCGCGGATGTTGCTCGAAAACCCTATAAGCTCTTTCACCGGCGCCTTGCCGATTATAATGCTTGAATCCCCTTCCTGCCTCATTTCAGTTATCTGAGTCCTTCTTGAGCCGAGTTCCTTGCTCACCGCGCCAAGGTAAGTTTCAGGCACCGTTATTGTGAGAAGCTGTTTCGGCTCAAATATTACCGCGTCAGCGGAAAGCATGCACGCGTAGCATCCCCTTGTAACCGTCGGCAGCATCTGCGCCGGGCCTCTATGTATTGCGTCCTCGTGCAATGTCGCATCCTCTAACACTATCGCAACGCCGAAGCATTTTTCCTTTGCAAGCGGACCCTCATCCATTGCGTCATAAAAACCCTGAATCACGAGCTCGCGGATTTCATGCAGGGCCTCGATTCCGCGCGTCGCGTCAATAAGGACGCATTGATTGTGCACCGCCCAGACTTTTTTGGAAACGTCATTGTCAAAGCCCCATTCCTGGAACATCGCGATTTTTTCCTTGTCTTTCGGCTTCACCTTTCCGTTGAAATGTGATTTTGTTATGTTTTCAAGCGTTTCCAGCGGCAGCTTTTCGGCGTGCATTTTCAGCTTGTTGTGCCTGTTCGGGCTTTTCGATTCAAGCGTCGGGGAATTTTTCATGCACGTTTCCCTGTAAACGACTATCGGCGGCGAAACGTTTATCGGAATGTTGTGGTGCTTTTCAATCCTGTACTGTATTATTTCAAGATGCAGTTCCCCCATCCCTGAAAGAAGGTGCTCGCCCGTGTCCTGGTTAATCGTTGCCTTCACGTTGGGGTCTTCTTTCGTGACCTGCCTTATGACCTCAATAAGCTTCGGCAAATCCTTGGTGCTTTTCGCCTCAACAGCAATCGTAATCACCGGCTCGGCTTCGCTCATGAACGTTTCAAAAGGCTTCATTTCTTCCTCGCAAATCGTTTCACCCGCATAAACATCCTTCAGCCCCACAAGTGCGGCAATGTTTCCGGCAGGAATCTCCCCGACCTCGGTAAAATCCGCCCCCATGAACAGTCCGACTTTCTGTATCTGCACTTCTTTGTGCCCGCCGATGAGGTTCACTTTAATGCCTTTCCTTATCGTGCCTGAATAAACCCTTCCGGTCGCTATGTCCCCTGAATGCCTGTCAACGCTCACATCAGTAATCATCATTGCGGCCTTCCCCTTGGCATCGCATTCAAGCATGGCCTTGCCGATGCTGCTTTCAGGTTCGCCCTTCCAGATCACCGGCATCCTGTAGCGCTGCGCCTTTGATGGGTTGGGGAGATGCTCTATGACCATTTCAAATACCGCATCACTGAGCTTGCTTTTCTTCGCGAGCTCTTTCTGGTTTTCAGCCTTCAAAAAATCATAAACCTGCTTGAAGGAAATGTTTGTCGAATTCATTCTCGGAACCGAGATTGCCCAGTTGTTGTAGGCGCTTCCGAAAGTCACTGACCCGTCCTGTACCTTCACAACCCACTCGCTGGCAAACTTTGCGGGGACGTTTTTCTTGATGAGCGCATTAACCTGCGCGATTACCTTCACGAAGCGTTCCTGCATCTGCTGTTCATTAAGCTGCAGTTCGTTGATGAGGCGGTCAACCTTGTTGATGAAAAGCACCGGCTTCACGTATTCCCTCAAAGCCTGCCTTATCACTGTCTCGGTCTGCGGCATCACGCCCTCAACCGCGTCAACGACAAGCACGACCCCGTCAACCGCCCTCATCGCCCTGATCACTTCACCGCCGAAGTCGACATGTCCCGGGGTGTCAATGAGGTTGATGAGATGCTCAGTGCCCTTAAAATTGTAAAGCAGGGAAATATTGGCGGCATTTATCGTGATTCCGCGTTCCTGTTCCTGGTCCTCAAAATCCATCACAAGCTGCTTTCCCGCAAGCTCCTCGCTCATCATGCCGGAAGAGGCAATCAAGTTGTCCGAAAGCGTTGTATTGTGGACAACAATTGTTTCAGCCACAAAGTTATGTGTTTCAGGAACGCTGAAATCGTAGACAGTTTCTTCAAAGCCTTCTTTTATTTCCCTGACCTCTATGAAACAGAGCTGGCTGACATCAATTTCCGATGTTATCCCTTTTTGCTTCATTTTCAAAACAATGTTTTTGTAGGTGGAAACAGTCGGGGTGTAAGTCCCGCTCTCATATTTATAATAATGGAAGCCCGCAGCACTTTTCGGGATGCCGGCCTTTTTCCTTTCATCGCTTAAGCCTTTTACCGGCACAAGGTCGCACACAGTGCTTCCCGAAATGTTTTTTGCGTAAATTTCGGCTTTCGCCATTTTTTCAGGCAGCCGGAAACCTATTTTCTCCGTGAATGCCGCCAGCGAATTTCCGGAAATTGTGATTGTATTGTCTTTCTCCTTTATTGCCGCAATGCCGAACCTGTTCAAAAGCAGCGGCAGGGCCTCAACCATTTCATTGCTTGCGCTGCTTATGGTGATTGCCCTCCTGGACTTTTCGACGCTTCCATCACAGTCAAAATAGCCTTTAAGGAATTCAGCGACAAGGTTTTCCGGGGCTTTCTGCAAAAACAGGGAAATTTTTACGTTGTGCGATTTCTGCCTTAAAGGGTAATCAAACAGGGCATTCAGCAGAAGCGCCAGTGTTTTGCTTGTGCCGATTTCAGGCGTTTTTCCGGCATAATTCCTTTCATAGGTTTTCAGGCCAAAGCCTGAGCAAATGGATTTGAATTCCTCCGCAAGAATTTTTTTTCCGGCGACAAATTTGCTGCCTGTCCCGTCACCGGCCATAAGCCCTGCGGCATAAAACAAGTCATTGCAGTTTATGGGCCAATTAATGTACTGTTTTCCAATGCCAACGCTTTGAATCCACCCTGCAACCGTGTTTTCGCTGAACCCGAAAAATCTTGAAATTTCAAAGAGTTCTTTCAACTTGTAATTGTTTCTCCATACAGCGTGGTAAAAAGACTTTTTTTCCAGGCTTGTGCGAATCGAATTCCAGACTTGCGTTGTTCCTTTTTCCAAAATTACGGATTTCAAGTAGTGCGCAGCCTCGCTTTTAAGCTTTGCATAAAAATTTTTTGCCGAGAGGAGCTTTAACGCCTCAGCATCCATGTCTGTTTCCGCTTCAGTTTTGGTTTCCCTTGCTGTGACAATCCTCTGCCCCTCATTTATGTCTTTTGCCTGAATGTGCGAAAAATCCCTCCCGTCAAAAACCAGAAACTTGTGTTCGGGGGTAGTGGAAATTTTCATCCCGTTTCTTAATGCAATCACCAATGTTTTGCCGCCTTTCAATTTCCATGCGTGGGAAATTTTTCTGGCGACAATTTTTCCGGTTTCCTTTTCCACGGAAAAAACTTTCACTTCATCGTTCAGGGAATAAACAATTTCATCAGGTGTTTCTTTTGCCTTTGCGCCATTCAATGCCGCTTTCTCAAACAATTCCCTTGCGGCAATGAAAGAGCCGTCCGCCATCTGCAGCCTTGTTTCAGGAGCCACGCATTTCCCGTGGTCAATGTGAGCAACAATGCCTATGTTGCGGATGTTCTCCCTTTTGCCCATCAGGCTTTCTGCAAGCTTTGCAACATCCTCTTTCTTAGCCATGAAAAAACGA
>DASRUO010000178.1:0-3801 GCA_035655375.1 archaeon
CAAAGTCTTGTACGTGAGCCTCAACGAAATTTACAAAACACTTGTGGAAAGGCTGAAGAAAAACGGGGTTGACGTGGGAAAATTCTTTTTCATTGACGCGATAACGCTCACCTCGGTAAGGGATGCTGAAAAGCACGGGAACTGCATTTTTGTGAGCTCGCCAAACTCGCTCATTGAGCTGAGCCTCGCGATAACGCAGGCGATGAACTCTGAAAAGCCTGAAGCCCTCATTTTTGACTCAATTTCAACCCTGCTCATTTACGAAAAGGAAACAACCGTGACCAAATTCATCCATTCCCTTATAGGAAAGATAAAGGCCGTGAATGTTGACGCCTACTTCACAGCGCTTGAAGGCGATTCAATGAGCGATTCAATCAAGGACCTCTCAATGTTCGTGGATAACGTGAGGACGCTGAACCAGTTCGAGCTTAGCGAGCTCGGCGTGACGGGTTACGCATCAATCGGGAAAGGCGCGGTGAAAAGGGCTTCAGTGCTGAAAGAGCTGCAGGAAATGGCCTTGCCTGCGGGGGCGGCAACGCCTGAAAAAAAACGCCGGGCGGAAATGCCTGAAAGGAACGCAATGATAGCCGGGGAAATGCGGCGGCTTCAGGCGAAGCTTGAGGAAATGCAGTCAGACAAAAAAGTCCAGAAAACGCTCGAGGAAATCAGCGGGAGAATAGCGAAAGTTGAAAGCCTTTCAAGCCTGCAGGGCGAGGTTAAGGAAATCGCGAAAAAAATAAGCCAAAGGCCTGAAAAGCCCGTGGACTTGAAGCTTGTCAACCAGATTTCAAAGCTTGAGCTGAAAATAGGGTCGCTTGAAAAAAAGCTCGCCGAAAAAGAGGGGAAACGGAAGGCCTCTGAAAAAACTTTGCTGATAAAAACGGATAAAAGCCCCGCTGAAAAGGCGGCGGAGAAAAGGGAAAGCTTAAGGGAAAAAATTGAGGCCGCTGAAAGCAGGAAGCAGATGCAGAAAACCATGCAGGAATTCTACAAAATGAGCGCGAGCGCCGCCAAAAGCGCCGCGGCAATAGCGGGGCTTGAAAAAGCGTTCACGAAAAAAAACGCGGAAATGGAGAAAGCCTACAAAAAAGGCGCAATCAGCAGGAAAGACCTCGATTCCGGAAAAACACGGATGAAGAAAGAGATTGTCATGGTGAAAAACTCGGCAAAGGTTGAAGCGCTTGAAAAAAAGCTGGGCTTATTGAACGAGGCGTTCGATTCAGGGGTTGTCAGCAGGAAGGCCTACGTGAAGGACAAGGCGAAAATCGAAAATTTGCTGAAAGGGTAATTTTGTGGCCGGCGCTGTTTTTGGGCATAATTCACAAATTCACAATAAAAATCTGAAAACATTTGGAATTGTGCTAAGAAGACATAAACCATTACAGGGGCATGAACTGCCCCCAGTTGCTAAAAGAATTCTTGAAGATTGCGTTAAGGAAATTTTGAAGACAAATGTTGAACACCCTTCAGCAAAGGAAAAAAGGTTTACCCAGAAAAAAGTTTTCCTAGAATTTGCAAAATCGCTTGAAAGTGAAATTCGTGGCGTGGTTCCATTGGAAGATGTTGCGAACATCGGAAAGCTTTCAGCACTTTTGGCGAACCACATAAACATCCACCACCAGGAAAGGGAAACATTAAGCGTGCAAAACATGCATTTCAGGCAAGAAGAAATCAAACTCGCAAAAAGCCTTTCGCCTGAAACAGCAAAATATTTAGATGGGCTCTTAGCAAAACTCGAACGTGGTTTTTTAGACGGCCTCTACAATGCCATGCGACTGGAAACAGCGTCAGAAATATCCGCAAAATTTGCGAAGGGGCGCAAAATTGAGTCTTATTTGGCCACATACAGCCTTGCAAGAAATCTTGACATAAGAATTTTCCACGATTTACACCATTCAGCCCAGGATTTGATGATAATGTTAAAGGCGGCGAGAAGCAAATAACGGCTAAAAGCGGGCGCATTAGCAAAAATAGTTTGCAAACCCGATAAGAAAGCTTTAAAAAGGAAAAAGATTTTATATGTTAAGCAATTTAAGCGATGATTCTAATGCCTAAAAAGAGCAAGAAAAGTGCGAAAAAAAGGTTGCGCAGCGCCGGCAAAAAGCGCGGCGTTTCGGACATCAAATCCCACCACTCGGTGCTCAGTGAGGCATTGAGGGACATCGCGAAAGAGTTGGGCCGGATGAGGAGCGAAAAGCACGAGCTTGAGGCGAGCCTTGACGGCGTTGTGATGAGCCTGACCTCAACACAGAACCAGGAAGTGCGGATGAAGGACCAATTGAGAAGGCTTTCATCGGCTGAAAACGAGTTGAACTTGAAAAGGGCGAGGCTGAGGAAAAAGCTTGAGGCAACCAAGAGCAAGATTCAAAAAGTCAGGCAGCTTTCATCGCAGATGGAAAGCATCAGCTGAAATCCGCGGAAAAATTCTTAAGCAATCCTAATGAAAAAAATAAAGAGCCTGTATTGTTAATCGGTGGGCAAGAGTGGACTGGGCAAAATTTTTGGAGCCAAACTGGAATAAGCTGAAATTGTTTGCCGTAATTTATTTCGTTTTCAGCGTGGTTGGATGGGCTGTTTTGGAGTTCTTGTCGTACCCCACAAGGCCTGCGGTAGCTGAAATAATAATTTTCATCACCAATCCGGCAAATAGGATTTACTATTCCTTGTTTGGAAGCCTAGCAAGCTTTGCGCAGTTTGTAATCAACAGCTTTTTGAGCTTGGCTGACCTTTTCTGGGTTTACGCTATTGCGAGCTTTATTGACTCAAGGATGAAAAAATAACGAAGACTTTCGCGGCTCAGATGTTTTCCCTGAAGATTTCCTGGTTCACGTAAACCTCGAAGCCGTTGTCCGTGATTTTGTAAGGAACAAGTTTTTTCGCGTGCGCGCTGCTCCTGAGCTTCAGGATTTCAAGGGCGTTTTCGCGCGTGTTGTGCACCTTGATGCTGTAGAAAACTATGACGCCGTCGGCCAGGAATTCCTCGATGCCGGAGCGCGAGTAAAGGTTAGGGGTTTGTTCTGTTTCGCCGAAAACGAGGTTTACCGAATTGTATTTTTCAAGCGTCTCGAAAAGGTGCCTCAGATACTGCCTGTAGCCCTGGCTGTTTTCAACAAAGGCTATTGAGAGCGCGGAAAGGCTGTCAACGACAACGCGGTCGGGCCTGAAAGGCAAATCAAACTGGAAAGGCAGGTCAAACTGCTCAAACTCTATGTAGAGGCCGCCGCGCTCTTTGGTGAGGGTTGCCTCAACCGCGCGCGCAATCGTGAGGGGGTCGATTTTTATTATCGCGAGAAGGCCCTGCTTTTCCAGCGCGTCCAAATCCCAGCCGAAGTTTTCCATCATGTTTTCCTTTATTTTTTCGGCGGTTTCCTCCAAAGTCAGGTAAACGCACTTGTCCCCGCGCTCCTTGGCGCCGTAGTAAAGGAACTGCATCCCGAAAGTGGTTTTGCCTGTGCCTGCGCCGCCGGAAATCATGATGGTGTCGCCGCGCTTGAAGCCGCGCCTGTCAATGAGCTGGTCAAAGTCGCTTACAAGCACGGGAATGTTTTCGCGGAACATCGCTTTCTTGTACTTGTAGGGCTGTTTTTTTTGCGGGGCATGCTCCGGCGCCGCGCCTTCAGGCTTTTCTACGGCTTTCACAACCTGTTTCCCGAAAAGGCGAATCCCTTTTGAAGCATTCACCTCTTGAGGGGCTGAACCGAAGAAAGAGCCCTCGCCTGAATCCCAGAAGCTTCCCTCATCCGCGGAAACGCTTTCAGAAACCTGTTCGGCCGGAAAATTTTCTTTTGCGTTGCCCTCATC
>DASRUO010000179.1:0-7790 GCA_035655375.1 archaeon
AACCGGGGGCAATCATGCTGTACTCGTTTATGAAAGGCCAGAAGCCGCTTCCCTCAACTTTTATTTCGCCCGTAAGGGCGTTTACCAAAACAAACCTTGTGCTGTGCTCAAACCTCGCTTCAGGCTCGTCATCAATCCAAAAAAACCAGCTTGGCCCCCCAACAATGAACACGGCTTCCGAGCCGTAATAGCTTGAAACAATGTCGCCTTCGCCGAGCCTGTCAGGCCAGGTGTACAAAAGCAGCTGGTCCTTGTTCTCGCTCGGCTGAATTACCTGTTCAAAAACGAGTTTTTTTGCCTGACCAAGTGTAAGCTCTCCGCCGCCCTGCGGGCAGCCGCTCAATGCTATGAAGAGCAGCAGTGCCGCCAGCAAAAATTGTTGCCGCATTGCTTTTTTCAAGTGCTTAGACCTTTTTTAACTTTTGCTTTAAGCCTCCGGCAAAGCATTTGCCGCTGATTGCTTTTTTACGGTTTCGCATTCAAAGCCTTTAATGGCGGGAAGGTTCAGGGTTGAACATTCAAGCGGTGCGGCCCGCGCGGGAATTCTTAAAACCGCGCACGGAAGCGTTGAAACGCCTTTTTTCATGCCCTGCGCAACGAAGGGTTCGGTGAAGCTTTTATCCAACGAAGAGGTTGAAAAGGCGGGCACTGAATGCATGATTAGCAACGCGTTCGTGCTTTCAATGAAGCCCGGCGTTGAGGTTATTGAAAAATTTCACGGCCTGCACAATTTCATGGGCTGGCAGAAGCCCTTGTTCACGGATTCCGGAGGTTTTCAAGTTTTGAGCGACAATTTCAGGCTCAAGCTTTCAGATGACGGCGTGCTTTTCAGGAACCCTTTCACAGGCAAACAAGTTTTGTTTTCGCCGGAGGAAAGCATAAGGATTCAGAACGCGCTCGGAAGCGATGTCGCGATGTGCCTTGACGATGTCCCGAAAGCCGGCGAGAAAATTGAAAGAATTAAGGAAGCGGTTGAAAGGACTTCGCTCTGGGCGGAGCGATGCGCTGAAGCGCACTCAAACAAGAAGCAGATGCTTTACGGCATTGTGCAGGGCGGCACTAACAAGGATTTGAGGAAGCGGAGCGCTGAAAAAATAATTTCCTTGGGCTTTGACGGAATCGCTTTAGGAGGGCTCGCAATCGGCGAACCTTTGAAAAAAATGCATGAAACCATTGAGGCAACGATTCCCTTGCTTCCCGAGGAAAAGCCGCGTTACCTGATGGGAGTTGGCTCTGTTGAGGACATGGTGAAGGCGATTGAAATGGGCGTTGACTGCTTTGACTCCGCTTTCCCCACGCGCACGGCAAGGCACGGCAGGGCTTTCACTTCCCGCGGAAACATGAACATTGATTCGGCGGAGCACAGGTTCAGTGAAAAACCGTTGGATGAAAAATGCGGATGCTTTGTGTGCAAAGATTATTCGCGTGCGCTGATACACCACCTTTTCAGGACAAAGGAGGAGAACGCGCTCAAGTACCTTTCATTCCACAACCTTTACTTCGTGCAGCACATGCTTGCACGCATACGGGAAAAAATATTTGACAACGATTTTCACGCTTCAGCATTCTTAAAAAACCTTCAGCAAAAGTGATTGTAATGCCTAAACAAAAAATTGTAGTGCACAGTGAAAAATTCCTTGCGATAATCACGGGCCTTTTTGTTGCCGTGCTCCTGATTTCAAACATCGCCTCGACAAAGGTTTTCGAATTCCTTGGATTGGTGCTTGACGGCGGCACAATCCTTTTCCCGTTAAGCTACATTTTCGGCGACATTTTAACCGAGGTTTACGGCTACAGGAAGTCAAGGAAAGTGATATGGATAGGGTTTTTCTCCGCGCTGCTCATGTCAGTGGTTTTCCTCATTGTGGGCGCGCTTCCGCCGGCAGCCGGCTGGGAAAACCAGCAGGCTTTTGAGGCCATTTTAGGCTTTGTGCCGAGGCTAGTGATTGCCTCGCTTATAGCGTACTTCGCGGGCGAATTCTCAAACAGCTTCATTCTCGCGAAAATGAAAATCCTCACCAAAGGGAAAAGGCTTTGGACAAGGACAATCGGCTCAACAGTTGTTGGGCAGGGAATTGATACGGCGCTTTTCGCAACGATTGCGTTTTGGGGGGTTTTACCTTTAGAGACATTTGTCTCACTTGTTGTTTCGAACTACGTTTTCAAGGTGGGCGTTGAGGTGCTGTTCACGCCCGCAACTTACGGAATTGTGGGCTTCCTGAAAAGGGAAGAAAAAATGGACGTGTACGATTACAACACGGACTTCACGCCTTTCAGGCTTGAATGAGCGCGCCGGAATTCACAGCTGAAACCCATTAAAAACCCTTTACGCGGGAACTTTTTTATGGGAGAATTTTTTGAATTGCCGTTTATTGTAATGAAAATTTCGGGCAACGCTGAAAAGCTTTTCAACGGCATAGCCTCCAACACGAATGAAAAGGCGCGCAACGCTTTTTTGGATGTTTACGGGAAAATCGTTGTGGTGTTTTACCAGAAATTTTCAGGCGATGAAGTGCTGATTGCGTTCAATGAAGAATTCAGGGAAAGGCTGGAAAAGCACCTCGCGAATTTTTTGAAACTCAACAAATCAAAAATGGAGGAAACAGGAATGAAAGCGTTCCTTGTAACCAGCGGAATTCGGGAAAGTGGAAAAATTAAGGGGATTAAAGCAGGGGCGGAAAAACGCGGAATTGAAAAAATTGGCGGCATTAAAATTCCCGAAAAGAATTCTTTCATTCTGCTCGCGGAATCAAAGCCTGAAGGGATGCAGGAAATGAGCGAAAAAGAATTTGAGCGCTTCAGGCTTGAAAACGGAATTTCAATGCAGGGGAAAGAGTTTGACAGTGAAATGATTATGAACACGGATTGGGATGACGCGGTTTCATTCAGCAAAGGCTGCTTTTTGGGGCAAGAAATCGTAGCGAGAATCACGCAGCGCGGCAAGCCGCCGAAAAGGCTTGTGCGCATCGCTTTCGAGCAGGAACCTGGGGAAAAAATGCCTTTCATTGAGGTGCGCTCGAAAGCTTTTTCCGATAAGCTTGGGAAATGGATTGCTTACTGCTCCGTGCCGAACGAGGAATTTGAAATCCCTGGCGGGGAAATGCTCGGTTAAAGAACCTGCGTTCAGGCAAAACTTTTAAACTAAACCAAGCCATTAAAGGTTATGGCTGAAATCGCCGCCTCGGTGCTTGACGCGGATTTTTCCAAATGGAAGCAATGGCTGCCGGAGCTTGAAAAGGCCGGCATCAAAAGAATCCAGTGGGACGTGATGGACAACAGATTCGTCCCGAACAAGGGCATCGACAAAAAATTTTTTGCTGAATTGCGGCCGCGCACGAAAGCGTTTTTTGAGTCGCACTTGATGGTTTTAGAGCCGGAAAAATACATCCGTGAGTTCGCGGAGCTCGGCTCGCAGATGCTCATATTCCATGTTGAAGCTACGGAAAAACCGCTGAAAATCATTGAAATGGTTGAAGAGCACGGAATGAAAGTGGGAATCGCAATCAACAATGAAACCGGCGCGGAAAAGATTTTCCCTTACCTTGACAAGGTTGATTTGGCTCTGGTTATGGGCGTTCAGGCCGGCTTCGGCGGGCAGAAATTCAATCCGAAAGCGCTGGAAAAGATTTCCGCACTGCGGAAAAAAATTGATTCCGAGGAACTGTCGTGCGAAATAGAGGTTGATGGAGGCATTAATGCTCAAACAGCGAAGAAAGCCGTTGAAGCCGGCGTTGATGTATTGGTTGCGGGCACGGGAATCTTTAAGCACCCGAAAGGGATTGCTGAAGCGGTGAAGGAACTGATGAGCGGTTGAAATTTACGGCCTTTTCTTGTAAGGATTTTTCATCCTTTCCCTGTAAACAGGAACCTTTGTACCTGACTGCCCTTTTGACGGATACCCCCATTCAGGCCTTGGAGACCCTTGTGAATCAATGCGCCTCAAGCCTCTAACCTTTTTTCCTTCAGGCCCCATAAAGCCTACTTTCCCGCCGCCATAGTCAATGCCCTGGGATAACGGTTTATTTGCCCTACGTTCCCGTACATGGACTATATCGCCCCTTACAAAAGCCACTTCTGGTTTTTTGCCCGGAAGGCGGGCAAAATTACTGGCACCAATTTTCCATGTTTTTCCTGAACGGCTTCTGCTCCAAACATCTTGTTGAGTTCCGGCGGCTTTTTTACCGGTTGAATTCACACCAACCTTTTCCCTTAATTTGCGCCACAATTCCCTTCTTCCACCAACCATTAAACTTCACTCCCTGAAAACAGTAAACGCCGGATATATAAAAAGCTTTGCAGGTCCCTGAAACCACGACCAAGAACTTTTTTCACCTTAATTAAGCCCCTTTCTTTAGGTTCTTTTCTTTTTGGTACAGCTTTTAATCATTTGCGGGTTCTTTTCTTTTTGGCCAAGCTTTTTCTTTTCTTTCCAAGAAAAGAAAAAGGTTGCGGAGATGGCGGAGCGGTCCAACGCACCAGCCTTGAGAGCTGGCGTGCCTTGTGCACACGGGGGTTCGAATCCCTCTCTCCGCGCCACAGTTGCGGCTGTGGGGTGCGCTAACGTCCAACCCATCGCAACGCGATGGGTTATAAATTATGGGTTCTTTCTTTTTGGTACAGCTTTTTCTTTCTTTTCCAAAGAAAGAAAAAGGTGTTTCTGGATCCCTCCCTCTCTCCGCGTGCCGCCATGCTCGCGGCAGTAGAGCAAACGGCCGCCCTGCTTTCAGCAGGACATAAGTTTTCACATAAGACTTCCATTTTTGCGTGCCTACGTTTTTAATTGTTTTGCACGCGAATTTTTGGAATGGTCACGAATGAATAAGGCTGTTCTTCTGCTGGCGCTTATCCTTATTGTTTCAGGGTGCGCGCAAAACCAGTACAGCGCGGCGCAGGGGCAGGAGTTAAGCACTCCGGTGCCGGCCGATATGATTACTGAAGCGGATAAAATTTCCGGGGGAGTTGGAAACATGGATGTTGTTGCGAACGGTGATACGGTAAAGGTTGAATATGTGGGAACTTTTCCGGACACGAACGAGGTTTTTGACAAAAGCGAGGGCAGGAGCCCCTTGGAATTTGTTGTGGGCGCTGGGCAGATGATTAAAGGATTTGACAGCGCTGTTTTAGGCATGAAGTTGAACGGGGAGAAAACCGTCACGATTCCGCCTGAAGAGGCTTACGGCGCTTTGGAAGACGCACAGGTTGCGGAGGTTCCTCTGGAACAGATTCAGGGCGACAGTGAAACAACTGTCGGCTCGACTGTTTACTCTTCCAGCGGCCAGCAGGGCACCGTGACAGAGATAAACGGCGGCACAGCGAAAATCGCTTTCGTGCACCCGCTCGCCGGCAAAACTTTGCGGTTCTGGATAAAGGTTGTAAGCATACAGAAGGCTTAAAACGGTTTTACACCACAACATTTGTCGGTGGTTTTTTTGGGGGAAGAATGCCTTTTCTGCAAAATTGTTTCCGGCAAAATTCCGGCGACAAAGCTTTACGAGGATGAAAACACTTTAAGCTTTCTGGACGTTTACCCTTCCGCGAAAGGCCATTCGCTCGTAATCCCGAAAAAGCATTACGCCACGCTTTTAGACATTCCGGAAGCGGAACTCAGGGAAGTTATGCGGGTTGTGCAGAAAATCGGCGCCGCGGTGATGAAGGCGACGAATGCGAAGGGATTCAATGTGTTGCAGAACAATTTCGAGGCCGCGGGGCAGGCAATCCACCACATGCATTTCCATATTGTGCCGCGCTTCGAAAATGACGGCTTGAAGCTGAGCTTCGGCGGGGCAAAGGCGGAAATGGAAGAGCTCGGCGAATGGCAGAAGCGGGTTAAGAAGCACTTGTGAAACCGGCAACTGATTATACTATTGCCCCCATTCTGTTGAGTTAAACCTGCCAATAAAAACCCAAAAACCGGAAAAGCGGGGCAAAAAATAAAAACACAGGAAAAAATAAGTTGTATGTGGTTGAATGGCCAAAAGAAGGTTCAGGGGAGTTTTCGGGGAAGGCCCTGAGGGCGGATTTGAAAAAATCAAGGGGAGGAGTAAACCAAGAGACTCCCAAAAAGCACGCTACCTAAGATGGTTGAATAAACAAACAAAAATTAATGTTGGCCTCAACAACGCAGTTTCTGGCCGCATGAAAAGGCATCGCAGGCCTGTCAATAAAGGAAACGGAATAGGCGTCAAATTGTACCAGAAATTTTTTTCGTTCAGCGCAGAAGAGCTTAATGGGGCAAGAATTCTGGATGCGGGCTCTGCCCTGGCGCAATTCGCGGAAGACGCCGAAAAAAAGGGGGCAACAGTAATATCAATGGACCCGAAATATTCGCATCCGGAAAAAGCCTGGTTGGCAAGAAATGCAACCAAACTTGTTTCCGGAAAAGTCCAGCGTCTGCCTTTCAGTGACGGAATATTTGACATGGTTTTTGCGAGGCGCGTCGTGCCGGACAGGGTTAAGGGGGCTGAAAAGTACGAGGCAATCAAGGAAATGCTAAGGGTAACCAAAGAGAATGGCTGGATAGGCGTGGGGCCTTTTCTGGAAGCCGTTGAAAACAAGCCCGATGCGATTGGAAATATCAAAGAAAGGCTTCTTGGCTCTGGATTCAGGTTTCAGGAAATGCATGTGAGGGCGCAGGTAAAAAATCTTGGAATTCAAAGGCAAAGGTACCTCAAAATATGGAACACCGGGGACTTGAAACGGTTTTATTGGGAACAAAGAGCGTAGCCGAAGCAGATAAAAAAATGGAATGAGCAGATAAGGAAACGCTTGTGAAATCCTGTTTTTTCTCTTTCTTTTTAATCAACGTTTTTCTTTCTCTTTAAGAGAAAGAAAAAAGTTGCGGGAGGGCGGATTTGAACCGCCGAAGGCACTAAGCCACCAGCCCCTCAAGCTGGCCCAATTGACCGGACTATGGGACCCCCGCAGGGAAAATATTTTGCGTTGAAAAAGCCTTTTAAATGCGTTCCCGAAGCTTCTGAAAGTGCAATGATTGGGACTGGAACACTTTAAATTTTTTTAGCCCGCAGTTTTTTCATGGATGAAGGGCACATGGGAAATGAAGGCAACTACGGCAATGAAAAGGCTTCCGTAGAAGGGAAAACCGCAGTAAAAGGCGAAAGCGCTGAAAAAGAGTTTAAGCCCGAACCCAAAAAGAAAACAATAAACGAGTTAGAGGTCGTCTCGCTCCTTATAATCGCAATCCTCGGAAGGATTCTCCTTGAGCCTTTGCCCTCGGTTGAGCCCATTATACCTATAGCGGTTTTCGCGGGCTTGGCTTACGGCGGGAACGCGGGAATACTTATCGGGCTGCTCGCTTACCCGATTTCAAACTTTTTCATGCTCGGCGGGCCTTTCGGCCTTTGGAGCGTTCTGCAGGCAACCGGCGGCGCAATCGCGGGCGGGCTCGCGGGCGCGAAAAAGCTTTCCGTGAACAATCTTTTGTACTACACCTTCATCGGCACAATAATTTTCGAGCTGCTCCTGAACGTGGGCGACGGCGCTTTCCTCGTGTGGCCTTACTCCGTGACGCACATCGTTTCAAACCTCGTAATCGCGCTCATCATCAGCCTCGGGATAAAGGAAAAATAAAATCAAAGTAAAAAATGCTGATGGCGCGATGGTTGCATCACTTGCCTGATTTACAGCACCAGCAACTTTAATATTCCGCCTCGCACTTCACTTTACTCATGGACGAGAAGCTGAAGCAGAACATTGTCCACCTTGCGATTCTACTGGTGCTTTTGCTCGCGCTCGTGGCGACGCTCATATTCACGGGAATTCTCGGGTGCAAC
>DASRUO010000180.1:0-2094 GCA_035655375.1 archaeon
AAATGCTGCGGGTAAAAAAGCCACACAATGGCGAAGAAAATAATCGAATTCAAAGCTATCGCCGGGTGGAGAACCAGTATTGCAGGGAAAAGCAGGTACTGCAGGGCTGATTTTTTCACCGCAAAATACAGCGCGAACAGCATCAGCCCGGTTGCAAGCAGCCACGCGTATTCCCCGACATAAAAGTTTTCATAGACAAGCTTTGTGCCTAAAAACAGCACGGATGCGAATTCGGCCGCCCTTTCGCTTTTGAAAAATTCCTTTGCAACTAAGTAAACGCCTAAAAGCTGAAGCACGCCTGAAACCAATGAAAGCAGCCATGCCCAGAGGTAAACGGGAAGAAAAGTGAAAATATCAGAAAATGCGTTCACAAGCAGCGGGAAGCCTACAGGGTACGCAAAATTAAGCCGTGAATAAGGCCGGTAATCCAGCGGAATCTTTTCCCCGAGGAAAGTGACGCTGGCGGTTGTGACGGGGTCCGCACTTGCGGGGAAGACCGGCGTCAATAAAAGGGCGGGGTAAGCGAGCAGGGCAACCAGCAGCAGGGAAAGGAGCAGGATTTTTTTCGGGACCACAAATTCCTGAAAATAAAATTTTTTGAAGATAAAAACCGAGGAAACGAATGAGAATAAAACCACAAAATATGAATTCAGCCAGAAAAAGCCCGTGATGGCGGACGAAAGGATTATTGCCGGAAAAAAAATCAGGGCGAAAAAAACCGCTTTGGAGAAAAATTTTTCAAGATCCATTGCATCAGCCCCAAAAACGGATCCTTAACAGCCCTAAAAGCATTTTCAGCGGCTCAAAAAAACCCACCCTGGAATCAGTGTTGTTGGACCATTTTATGCCCTTTTCCTTTATCCTGAATCCGTTGCGCTTCGCTATCCAGAGCATCTGCACGTCAAACTCAAAGCCTTTTGAAATCCGTTCCTTTAACAGCATGCCGACCGCTTTCCTGCTGAAGATTTTTGCCCCGCACTGGGTGTCATTGATGCCGAGGCCGAAAAGCAGGTTTGTGATGAGCCTGAATCCTGTTCCGAGAATGCGCCGCGGAAGTGGCTGTTTTTTCCCTATGTTTGAATCCTTTACCGCACGCGAGCCTATCACAACATCAAAACCCTCTTCAAACCCCTTCAGGAGGCGGAAAAATTCCGGAGGAATTGTTGAGTCATCCGCGTCAGTAAAACCCACCAGGCTTCCGTTGCTGGCCTTGAAACCCTCAATTACCGCGCCCCCCTTTCCCGTGTAAAAATCAAAATTTAGAACCCTTATTTCAGGCCTGCCTTTTGAAAACTTTGAGGCCAATTCAAGGGTTTTGTCCGAGCTGTTGTTTACGGCAATTATAATCTCGAAGCTTGGGAGGTTTTCCGAAAAAAAATCGTAATAGGACTTTACGGTCGGAACAATGTTTTTTTCCTCATTATGAGCCGGAATCACTATGGAAAGCTTTTTTGCCAAACAACACCACCAAACAAGTTCGGAATGCAGGTAATTAAATTTTCTGAAAATATGAAATGGCCAGCTTCAGGCCTTCATCCAGCGGCACCTTGGGATTCCAGGAGAGCCTGCTTTTCGCCAGGGAGATGTCCGGAAGCCTCCTTTCCGGGTCGTCAATGGGAAGCTTCCGGTAAACTATTTTTGACCCGCTTTTGGAGAGCCTGATGATTTTTTCCGCAAGCCCCAAAATTGAGGTTTCAACCGGGGCCCCGAGGTTAATGGGGCCTTTTTCCGGGGAGTTCATCAGGGAGTGGAGGCCGCTGACCATGTCGCTCACGTAGCAAAAACTCCTGGTCTGCCCCCCATCGCCGTAAACGGTCAATGGCCTGTTGCCCAGCGCCTGTTCGATAAAGTTAGGGATGACCCTGCCGTCATTCTCCCTCATCCTAGGCCCGTAAGTGTTGAAAATCCTGGCAATTTTTGCGTCAACGCCGTAAACATTTGAGAAGGCAACGCAGAGGGCCTCGCCAAAACGCTTGGCCTCGTCATAACAGCCCCTCGGCCCCACGGGATTGACATTGCCCCAGTAGGATTCCTTTTGCGGGTGCTCAAGGGGATTGCCGTAAACCTCGGAGGTTGAGGCAAAAAGGAATTTAG
>DASRUO010000181.1:0-2435 GCA_035655375.1 archaeon
GCCCGATGATTGCTGTAAAGATTGGGAGGTTCAGCACGGAAATGAAGCCTTCAATAGTTGTACTGCACGGCATTGAAAAGGTTGACCCCATCGCGCAGAAAATCGCGGAGTCCGAGAAAATACCGCTGCTTGTCACTAAAAAATCCATTGAGGAAATCAAGAGCGTGCTGAAAGAGTTTGAAACCTGAACGCGGCGCATCACGGATTTGAAGCCTGGCTGCTCTGCAGGAAAAGTTTGAAAACCATCCGCCCCGGAAGCCGGCGCTTCGCGTTTAAACCTTCACGCAGAACGTGAACCTGTACTTTGTCTTGCCCTGCTGGTCGGTGCCGAGCAAAGTGTTTGAAACAATAAGCCTTGTTGAATGCTTTCTCGCGAACCTTGTCGAAACGATTTTCGCCGCCTTTTTGGAGCCGATGAAAAGGTCAAAGCCGCCGCGCACTTTTTTGATGTCAACCGCTTCAGACAATTCAATTTTCTTTTTCTGCTCGGCGAGGAACCGCACCATCTCCGCGAGGAGCCCGCGCTGCACTTCTTGCGGGGCTTTGGCTTCGGAAAACCTGAGCTGAATTATCGCCTCATGGTAATTGGAGGAAAGCTTCATGGAAGCGTCTGAAATTGTCTTGTGCAGCTTTATCGCGATTTTTTTCGAAACTTTCAGCTTAACGCCCTGCACTTCCGCGTCAAAGGAAACGAGCGCATTCAAAAGCGAATCGCTTTCCCTTTCAAGCCCAACCTTTAAGGATTCAATCGGAATGCGCGTGTCTTTAGCCGCCTTTTCGGCCTTTTTTTTCGCCAAATCCTTGAACAATTCATCGCTTTCCGGTATCCAGTCCCTCCCGACGCGTATTCTCCCGCTGCGGGTGTCAAAATCAAGCACGATTTCGCGTGGCAAAGGAAGCGGCTCTTTCGCCTCGGAAAAGCAGCTTGCGCACAGGCTGTCAACCAGCTCATTCGTTTCCTTACCGCACCTCACGCAAAACCTTTTCATCCGCATTCACCGCACAAACATTTCACTTTTTGCCGCCGCTTTTGCCCGCGGCAACGTAATTGAAGTAAAACATCGGGTTAAGGACGTAAAGGTAAGAGTAAACGTACGCCGTGAGCAGCCTCACGATTATGAACGCAAGCCAGAAAAGCGCCGTGCCCTCATTCTGCGGGAAAATTTCCAGCGAAAACCCTATGCCGATTGAAAGCGCTGAAAGCGCGAAACTCAAAAGCGTTGCCTTCGCGAAATCCGCCCTGTTTTTCAGCGCAAGCCTTATCGAGCGCCTGAACGATTCAAGGATTGAAACGTTTTCGAAAGCGGTTATCGGGTACAAGAGGAAAAAAAAGAACACGGCCGCGAGTATCAGCAGAACGTAAAGCAGGGAAAAGATGATTGTGTAATCTGACTCTGAAAGTATGAGCAAGGCCAGGGGAACGGATAAAATGAATGAAAGCACTAGGAACCCGAATTCAACTGACAGGACTGAAGGCATAATCACTTTCGCCCTTGAAAGCGCTTCCTTAAAGGATTTTGAAATTGACACAACGCCGTTTTTCCGCATAACATCTTTAACCATGAAAGGGTACATTGAACTGATGAAAACGTCCAACACGTTCAGCACAATGAGCACAAAAAGCAGCACTAAAGAATTTGCAAGCACTTCCTGTGACGGCTCTGTGAACGCGCTGACGGCAACATCCGCCGTGAGCAGAATCATTATGCTGTAAAGAAACGCGATGAAAAGCTTGGGCAGGATGAATTTCGGGTGCTGAACGAAGACACTGAAGGAGCTTTTCAAGGTTTCAAGAAACCTGCTCATAACTCTACAACCTTGCCCATTTCAGGCACAATGGCATTAAACCCTTCCTCTTTAATTCCGGCGGCGAATTTTTTCATTACATCGGCGTCGCCGTGCACGCAGATTACGTGTTCGGGATTGAGTTTTTTCATCGCCGCGAACAATTCTTTTCTGCCCGCGTGCGCGCTGAAATCGTAGCGCTCAACATCCGCCTTCACCTTTACATCCAAACCTTCAAGGTTTATTTTGCCGGTTTCCAACAGTATCCTGCCCGCTGTTTCCTTTACCTGGTAGCCTGTAATGATTATCTTTGATTCCTTCTTGTTGTAAATCTCCGGAAGATACGCGTACACGGAACCGCCCTGAAGCATTCCACTCGTGCACACTATTATCGAGGGCTGTTTCAGCGCCTGCTTCCTCATTTTCACGTTCCTCACCCAATTGAGCCTGTCCAGGGATTTTTTCAGGAACTGCGGCTTGCGGAGAAATGCCGGATTGCTCAAGTAAATGCGCGCAACCTTTTGCCCCATGCCGTCAAAATAAATGGGCGCCTCAACCTTGTACTCGTTCAAGACATCAATGATTTCCTGGCTTCTCCCCACGGCAAATGAGGGCAGGAGCACGTGGCCGCCCCTGTCAATCGCTTCCTG
>DASRUO010000182.1:0-5342 GCA_035655375.1 archaeon
ATTACAGCGTTGAAAATAATGGTTTGGAAGTTTTCAGCGGCAGGGATGAGGCATATGATTTCGAGGCTGAAACAGCGAGGTTTGAGTATGGCACTTCACTCAGCGGCGAGGCTGTCCTGCAGCCTGTTGAGGAAAAGGAAACAACGCTTGATTTCACGCTTGAAAACAATGGAACACAACTTTACTCCAAAAGCCTGAGGCTTGACTCAACAGAGAAAAAGCCGCTTGAAATTGAATACACGCCCTCGAAAATTTTCCCTTACTCAAGCCAGAGCCTCGCATTAAAAGTTCTTAGCGGAAAGGAAAAAGTCGCGGATGCAACAATTTCGCTGAAAACAATTTTTCCCGACGGCACTGAAACGTTTGAATCGAAAAGCACAAATGCGGACGGGAACGCTTTTTTCAGCGTGAGAAACCTCCCTCCGAGAACGGTTTTAGAGGTTACAGCTTACAAGAGGGGCTTCCTTTCAAAAATTGTGAGAATAAAAGTTTCGAGGTCCGTGCTCTTCTTTATCCCTGAACAGCTCAACCCCGCAATGGACATCGCCTCAAACCTTGAAACGTCCGAGGCTTTTGATGTGAACAGCCTCGTTCCCTTCGAGCTGCGCATTGAACGCGCGGGGTTTTCAGGGTATTTCAAGGACTTGATTGATGAGCAGAGGACTATTGAATCATTGGGCGGGCTTGCGGGCCAAACGGTTTCAAAAACTTCACCCTTAAGCGCTGACGCCGGCTTTGGGCTTTCAGCGGAAGCCAAAAAAATGACGCGCGGGGAGAATTTGAAGGGGACGATTTATTTCGTCGTTTCCGGAAACAGCGGCATCTGGATTGATTCATTGCCCGTGCAGATAAGCATAGGCCTTTACCCCCCGCTGAAGGATGAAAACTGCGTCATTGTGAGCGAGTCGCAGTGGCAATCCTCCACGGTTGAGGAAATAGCATCAAAAGAATTCACCGTGAAAAACGATTGCTTTTCAGAGGACGGCAAAGAAATACTTTTGCCCGACCTGCTCGCGAAAGTCAATTGGGCATCTGAAAAAGTAGGCAATGTGGAACTGAGCATCGCTGACCCTGAAAAAGGGCTAATTTACTCGCAGATTTTAAAGGCTGATTCCTTCACGGGCTTTTTCGGCGACAACTTTTTCGAGCCTGGAAAGGAATATTTCGGAACGCTTGTGTTCACGCCGAACAGCGGGGTGCAGGGCAAAACAGCCTTGTTCAGCATTGAAATGGGCGCGTCGCTTGACGCGGACAAATCAAACCTTGAAGCGCTGGGCACGAACAAGATAAGTTCGCAGGTTTCAGTGATTGATTTGAGGCAGTGCCTCACCTTTAACCCGAACCCACAGGAAGGAATAATCATTGACAGGAACGATTCATCGGCCTCATACGAAATGAAAATCGGCAACTGCGGCGTGCCAATAAATGTCAGCTTCTGCGGCAACGGCGCCGATGAATGCCGCGGCGGCGCCTCGGAAGGCGGCATAACAGTAACACCGTGGAATTTTTCAAACCTGAAGCAGGGAGACACCGTGGACTTGAATGTTTCAAGGATTAAGGGCGGAATACCCGGCTTTTACGGAATCACTGTTGACGCCACTCCTAGTACCGGCGGGAAAACCTTGAGGGTCGCGGAGCTTGAAGCCATTGTGATGCCTGAGCCTTTCAGCCCGGCGGCGCGCGGCACTTGGTTTGATTTGGACAAGTATGAATTCACGCTCGCGGGGAAAGGCGCGCAGGATTCGGCGAAAGTTACCAATAATATGGTTTGGGAAAAAGTTGATGTTTCCGCAACGCTCTGCGAGTGGCAGAAGACAGGAAAGCATGCAAATTGGGCGGCCAAACTCAGAAATTTGAGAATACTTGGTTTGAAACTATTCAAATATAGTATTCCGTTGCGTATGTTGTCCAGCGTCACAGGTGGAGGAAAAAGCTGCGATGAGATAATAATCACGCAGGAACTTGCCGATTATGTGATTAATCTTTCGGGGAAGTCAATCATAAACGACGACCAGGAAGTCGACCCTGCCAGTGGCGAAAAACTCACTGTTCCACTTGAAGACGAAAAGCCGGACGCAATTGATATCGGGTTAGACATTCAGGGGGTTACGGCGAAATGGGATTTGAATGAGGTAACAATTGAGCCCGGCGATGTGAACAACGGCAACGGGATTGAAACAGTGGGCGCAATTTTTGAAAACATTGGGGGGCCGCCGAACAAGGCTGTTGCTTACGGCATTGCAACTTTTAATGCCACGGAGCACGTGCACGGCGATGAAACGCATAATAAGGGGGATGTGTTCTGCAACAACCCGGACTTTGCGCCGTACAATATCGGCCCGAACAGCGATGAGGGAAGCTGTGACGATGCCTATGACAATATTTATGCCCAGAAATTCCATTTGAGGTTCAGGTTTTCCGATGTGGAGCAGAATATTCCCGCAATTGCGGCAGGGATTTCAGCGTGCTCCGCGGGCGGCCTTGAAGGCAGGACAGGCCCTAACGTGCTGCCGAAAACAAGGCTGAACTGGAACTGGACCCAAGGAAACGCAATACAGTGGAATTCGTGCGATGCGGGCAATCCTGATGCTTTCTACTGCGACGCAACGCAGTTCACGATAATGATGATGAAACGCATAAAGATGTACAATGACGGGCTCGCGGCAGGTGATACAGGCACCTGCGCACTTACAGTCGGAGACCTGAAGGACAACCTTGACGAACTGAATGAAGAACAGTCAATAAACGCGGTCCCAAGCGGCAAGGTTGGGGTGAGCCTTCTTAAAACTTTTATAAGCGGCGGCACCGCCACTGAAAGCGTTGAAATAAACAACAATTCAGATTCGGCACTGGACGAGGCGCAGGTGTATGTCACATTGTCTGACGGCACAGACTTGGTTGATGACTGCACGAAAACGGTTTCAATGCTTGCAAACGATTATGAACAGGTTGAATGCGATTTCAGCGTTTCGGGTGAAAGCGTTTACACCGCCGCCGCAATGGTGGCATTTTCCGGCGGAAACAATGAAGATTATTCAATAGTGAAGAATTCGTTTTTGGTTACCGCAAAAAATGACCCAGAATGCTTTTCAAGCTCAAGCTATGATTACGTGAACAACATTCCCAACACCTCGGAAGAACTCAGAAAGTTAGTGGTTTTCAGGGCGCTGCTCATGAAGGACGGTTTCGGCGGCGATTTCGCAAAAGATTTCACGGACTATTACGCGGGGCAGGCGTTTTTCGACACAAGCACTTTCTTCACAAGCGAAGGGTTCGACAAGGCTCTAAGGGAAGGAAGGA
Source organism: archaeon (assembly GCA_035655375.1). Lineage (GTDB taxonomy): Archaea > Iainarchaeota > Iainarchaeia > Iainarchaeales > Iainarchaeaceae > DASRUO01. The sequence goes on from DASRUO010000182.1 coordinate 3,301, forward strand.
TAATTTTTAAGAGAAAGTACGAGGACAGGCAGGACCTTCCGGCAGCCGGATTGTACGATGTCAGCATCAAGGCAAAACTGACGCAGGACAACAGGATTGTAGGGCAAAACGGCGAAACCGACGGCAACGTAATCATAACACTTAAGCACCTTGACTTCCCCTCAGAGGACAGCATTTTCTACACGCTGCCTTTTGACGGCTTGGTAGGCGTTAAAGGCAACGAATTTGAGAGAAACGGCTACGGAATAGATTATGAAAATCTTTCGGAAAGGTTTTCACTCAATCGCGGGCAGCAGCCCGCGAAAACTTATTCCGCGACGCAGGACTCGAACGCGCTGATTCAGGCAAAAACCGTTTTGGGGGAAAGCTTTTACGAACTGAACCTTGACTCTGAAAACCGCGGGAAAATTTTCAGCGTGAAAAAGCCCTCCTCGGAAGAAGTTGAATTCAGTTTTAACCCCGCGTACGCAACACCCATAATTGCGGAAATAGCCAAGGGCGCAAGCGATTCAAATTATTTCTCCGCCGCGTTCAGCATGCGCGACAGCGCCGACAACTTACTAAATTTCGGTGAAAGCACAGGCTTCTGGTCAGGTGTTGGCGCGTGCCTTGACTTTGACGCGAAACCGCTTAATGAAAACTTTTCCGAAAAGCCCGACGCACCCGCAACGGAAAAGGATGCCCCTGATTTCAAGGACAAGTACGCCTTTTCGTGGAACAACGCGGCGTTGAACGGAAACGTTTTCCTGAAAAGCGTGTACTACACAAGCCCTTCAAACTCCATTGTCCTGAAATCCGAGAGTTCTGCGCTGAAATTCCACAGCCCGAACGAATCACTGGAAGTTGTTGGATTGAACGGCGTTTCCGGAATGGCTTTCAACGATTTCAGCGCGGGAAGTGCGGGAAAAATCGATTCCGTGGATGATGTTTTCAGCATGGTTCAAAGCGGGTTGGTTTGCGTGAAAAATGACGGCACAACATCAACCTTTTTCTGGAACCCTGAAGCGCTGGAAAACGCGCAGGGAAAACAGCAGAGCATTTCCGCGATTGAAGCCGGAATCGTACCAGGGCAAAGCTGCATCGGCTGATGATAAAACGCGGATAGCTTCCTGTTTGCCTCCAGCCCCCATAAAACGCGTTTCAGCGGCAAAACAACTTTTAATAACCACAATATTCTATTATTACTGATTTTGCATGGATTTCGGCGCGGCACTGGAAAGCCTTTCACCGGGGCAGAGGAATATTGTATTCATTGCTGCCGCACTCGCGCTGCTTGTCATTGCTTATGGCATTTTTCTCGCGGTTTCCGGTGGCGTGCAGAGCAATTCAAGCGTTGTTGTCTCGGTTGAAAACGAGGCCGGAGTTTCGGTTCGCGGAGCCGACGTGAAAGTGTCAGGGCTTGAAAATGAGCTGAATCTGCAGACGGACAAGGAAGGAAAGGCCGTGTTTGAAGCCATTGCCGGCAAAGAAGTGCAAATCATTGTCTCAAAGCAGAATTACGCGGACGAGAAAAAAACCGTTCTGGTCGGGGAAGAGGAAACCCCAGTAGATGTTGTGCTGAAGATTGCCTCAAGCGTTTCAAAAACCGTTACCCTTACTTTTGCCGGCCCTGACTCGAAAAAGCTTGACGGGAAAGAGATTTCGGTGAGGCTTTCATGCACCGGCACGGGAAAATTCAGCCAGGAAGAATTCACTGTTACCACTGGCGAGCTTGAAATAGAGCCGCCTGAAAACTGCGGAAGCATCAATGTGACAGCGGTCGCCTTGGGGAATGCCGCATTCAAAACCTACAGCGGCACGGTGATTGGCAGGAATGAAACAATAAGGTTTGAAGGAATTGACAAGCCGAAGGGAAGCGTGCGCATCAATGCGAAGGATTCTGAAACAAAAGGCTTTGTTGACGGAATCAGCGTGAAAATACTTGATGGCGATGGAAGCGATTCAGGGATACAGGACTTCACTTCCTTCGGGCAGGCTTCGTTCACGCTTGAAACAGGGGATTATGAGGCGCTGATAGAGGACCCTTCAGGGCAGTACGCCTC
>DASRUO010000183.1:0-3265 GCA_035655375.1 archaeon
AGCAAACCCGGTATTAAGACAAGCAATATGCCGAGGTACGCGAGGAAGGTCAGCGGGTTGATGGCTGCAAGGGAGGATAAAAGCGAGATTCCGGAACCGTAGCCGGCATTGAAGGGGCCGGAATAGGCATAGGAGTTGAACAAAAATATGAGGAGTGCCACCGGAATGAAGCCCGCCAGCATTCCGAGGAGCTTTTTCCTGTCCTGGAAAACCAGCGGCGCGGCGAACGCGGCGAACCCAACCATCGCGTCATAGCGCACAATTGACGCCAGTCCGAAAAAAAATCCGCTGGCAACATTGTCGGGCCCGGTTTTCCTTATGTAATAGTAAAACGCGGCAAGAAAAGCGGTAAGCACGAGGAGCTCGCTGTACAGCGTCCTGCTCTCCCACAGCATGACGGGGAAAAAAATGTACAGCACAGCAAACCTCGCGTCAGTGCCGAGGCCCCTGAGTATGAGAAAAACCAGCAGCGCATTGATTAAATGGACCGCGAGGCCGGAGAGCATCACCGCATCCATACCGAAAAGCGTGAAGGGAGCCAGGAACAGCGATTTGCCGATGAACTGGCCGCCGATGAAACCCTGGCCTGTGAAGAGGGTTGACCTGCAAGCGAGTTCCGGGTCCTGCTCGCCGATTGAGCCGCCGCGCAGCAGGAGCGCGTTTTTCAGGAAAGTGTGCTCGTCGATTGAAGTGTAAATGCCCGGGAAGAAAATGAGGAAAATGGCGGAAAAAACGAGCAGGGATACGGCCACAAAATTGCGTTCAGACAAAAAATCCATTGCAAACACTGGAAAGGGAATTCAGTTATATAAGTGGATTTGCCCGGGCTTATAAATAATTTGGTATGGAAAAAAACGCCCATTCACGGAAAAAGGCCGCCGTAGAGCCGGATTGTCCTTGCGCAAATGCCTTCCCACGAGTATTTTTGCCCCAGTTTTTTCGAGCCGCGGGCCATGCTTTGCAGGAGCCCTTTTTTTGAAAAAACCAGGTCCAATTTGGAAGCGAGGTCCTTTGGGTCACCCGCCTTGAAAACCGTTTCCTTGTTGAGAACGAGCTCCGGCAGGCCTCCGGCATCTGAAACCAATATTGGCCTGGAGAAAGAGAGGGCGGTGCTGCCGACCGCGCTCTGGGCTGAGAATTCCCTGTAAGGGAGGACTACAACATCGGCGGCAATGAAATAAAATTTGATTTGGGAGGATGGAATGTGCTCAAACACGAGCCTCTTGCTTTCTATGCCTTCGAGGCTTTTCAAAATGCCGCGCCCGGTTTCACGGTCCCAGGGCTTTCCTGCGGCCAACAGGAACAGGCCCTTTATCTTTTTGCGTGAAATCTTGAAGGCCTCCGCCAAATCCTCGAGGCCCTTGTATTTCCTGATTATGCCGAAAAATAGCACGACCCTCGCCTTCGGCGGGATGCCGAGTCTTTCCCTCGCGCCGCTTTTTGAAACATTTCCCCCCCTGTAAAGGCCAAAAACACCCATTGGAATCACGTTTATCCGGGATTCGCCGATGTTGAAATTTTTTTGCAGCTGCCCCTTGTTTTGCGGGGAATGCACAATGAACTTGTCAGGGAGCAGAAAAATGAGCGATGAAAAAAACCTGTCAATCAACCCGGATTCGTGCCCTAAAACATTGTGGACCGTGCAGACGATTTTCCTGCCCCTTAATTTTGAAATAAGCGCAATGGAGAATGTTGGAAAGAAAAGATAAAAAGTCCACCACTGGAAATGGAACACTTTGCCTTCGCCCGCAAGCCCGGCCTTGAGCCAGCCCAATGGGTTATACCAGGAGAGGATTGGCTTTACGCTGAGCCCTTCAGGCATGCGCGCGGCTGACTCAGGGCGGGTTTCTTTCGTTTCCCCGCCAGGATAAAGGAACCCTGGATAAATGTCTTTGTAGGTGTAGAACTCGACCTGCAATTTCTCCGCGAGGGCGCTGGCGAGCTCGAGGCAGTAATCGCTGACGCCGCCGCCAATCGGCGGAAAAGGCCCTAGCATGGTAACTTTTTCGGGAGCCACAGGATGTTTGTGTTAGAAAACCTTATTTATAGCAAACTGGAAAAGTTATTCTGCCAATTTTTGCCGTTTGCTACCTTGCAGAGCGAAAAGCTCTGCGAGGCCTCGTCCCTTTTGGGACAAGGTCTAGCAAACCACAATAAATGCCTAAAAACTTTAGTGGTTTGCTATAATTGATTCGGATTTTTTCCTCGCAAGCACCTGCATCGTGTCCCCCCGCCCCATTGCCGAAAACAGGTATGCGAGCACGATTGACATTGGTACCGCTATTGGAAGCGAAACAATTGTCAGCAAAAGCCGGGCATAGCGGGCCGGGCCCTTTTCCCTTGCCTTGTTCTTCAGCGTTTTGTACAAAAAATTGAATTCAAGGCCGAGCGAATTGTAGAATGACTGCAAGACGCCGAACGGATTGAACTCGAAGGAATTGTGCGTTATGCCCACTATTTCAAATCCATTGTTTTCCAGCAAAAACGAGGCGCTTTCCGGGGTGAAGTGGAAAAGGTGCCTCGGCAGGTCTAGGTGGAACCACCTGCATTTCCACAGGGCAAAACTCGCGCTCCCGATGTTCGGGGCCGCAATGAAAATCAGCCCGTTTTTTTTCAGCAGCTTCCGCGCATGCAGTATATATTCTTTCGGGTCCCTCAGGTGTTCGGCCACGTGCCAGAGCGTTATCAGGTCGAACGATGCCGGCTCAAGCCCGGCATTTGTGAGCTCGCCGTAATGCACCCTGATGCCTTTTTCTTTGAGCCTGCCGGAAAATTCCTGCGACGACTCAGACACTTCCGTGCCATAACACTGCCACCCTGCCTGGCTCATCGCCAGCAAAAAAGTGCCTTCCCCGCAGCCGATGTCCAGAATTTTTCCGGGCGGCATTCCGGAGAAAGCCTTCCCCCTCAAAGTGCGTATCAGGCCGAAAAACAGGGATGGCTTTTCATAATAATTGTCTTTGTAGTATGCGGCCAATTGGGATTTCCCCGGCTGCGGATGGACGAAAACGATGCCGCAAACCCCGCACCGGCATAATTCTATTTCTGTTTTTTGGAACTCGGAGTCCATGCAGCGGAAAAAAAATGGGCTGGAACCGGAACCGCATATTTTGCAATTCAAATGGACACCCTAGGATTTGAGCACCAGCCAGATTATTTGGAGGCCGTTGCTGATGCCTTTGAAAAAGTCGTCCCCGACCCCTTTGCTTATACCCACGCGTTTTTTGAAAGCTATGGGGCATTCAATGACGCGGAAATCGCGCTT
>DASRUO010000184.1:0-5407 GCA_035655375.1 archaeon
AAAATCCATCAGACCACTTCAAATGTTCAGCAAAAGCATTAAAACAACTAAAAAAATGAACAAAAAGCTTAAAATAAGGTAATAAAACAAACAAATGTAACAAAAAATTGTAAATAAATATATAAACGCTAAACGCAATCATTATTCATGCGCTATGATGCGCAAATGTGGTGGTGGGCTTTTTGGAGAAGGGCAAGATACTTGAAACGATACAGCATGAAAACGTAAAGCTAGTGGAAATGCAGTTCACTGACATTGACGGCGCAATCAAGAGCGTGACGCTGCCGCACCACAAGATCGAGGAAGCGCTTGAAAGGGGGGTGTGGTTTGACGGGAGCAGCATTGAGGGGTTTACAAGGATTTTTGAGAGCGACATGTTCCTCAAGCCGGACACCGGCACTTTCGCGATTATACCCTGGAAAAGCACGAACGGCCACAAAACAGCGAGGATAATCTGCGACGTCTTCATGCCGAACGGGAAGCCCTTTGAGGGCGACCCGAGGCACATACTCAAAAAAGCGGTTGAAAAGGCCAAAGAGTTGGGCTTTGAATATTTTGTTGGGCCGGAACTGGAGTTTTTCCTTTTCAGGCCGGAAGAAGGAAAAATTGTTCCTGCCCCGCACGATGTCGGGGCATACTTTGATTTCGCGCCACGCGACCTCGCCTCGGACGTGAGGCGGGACATAATTTTCTCGCTTGAACAATTGGGGTTGGAGGTTGAGGCCTCGCACCACGAGGTTGCGTTCGGGCAGCATGAAATAGATTTCAAATATTCCAAGGCGGTGAAAACGGCCGACAACGTGCTTTCATTCAAGTACGCCACAAAGGCCGTGGCGCAGATGCACGGGCTTTACGCCTCGTTCATGCCTAAGCCCATTTTCGGGATCAACGGCAGCGGAATGCACGTGCACCAGAGCCTTTTCAAGGGCGGGAAAAACGCCTTTTACGATGAAGGCGGGAAATTCAAGTTGAGTGAAATTGCGAGGCACTTCATTGCGGGGCAATTAAAGCATGCGCGCGCAATTACGGCGATAATAGCGCCGACTGTGAATTCTTACAAACGGCTTGTGCCGGGCTATGAGGCACCCGTATATATTAGCTGGGGGCAGGTAAACCGCTCCGCGCTGATAAGGGTTCCGAGCTATTCGCCGGGAAGGGAAAATTCCACAAGGGCTGAATTGAGGTGCCCTGACCCGAGCTGCAGCCCTTACCTCGCGTTCGCGGTGATGCTTTCAGCAGGGCTTGACGGAATAAAGAACAGGCTTGAGCCGCCTGAACCGGCGGAGGAAAGCCTTTACGAAATTAACGCTGAAAAAAAGGAGAAAATGGGCATTAAAACTTTGCCTTCAACGCTCGCGGAAGCGGTAGAGGAAATGGAGAAAGACAAGGTCGTGATGGACGCTCTCGGGCCTGTGACGGGAAAACAGTTCGCTGAAGCGAAAAAATCCGAGTGGGACGAGTACAGGACGCAGGTAACGAAATGGGAGATTGAAAGGTACCTTGAAAAGATTTGAAGCCCGTTCGTGCCCGCGGAGATCGCATATACAATTCAAGGCTCAATAAAAAAGCAGGGGGAAGTGAAGTGAAGGGGAAAATCGCAATATTGATGTTAACCTTGGTTTTTTTCGCCGCGTTTGCGCACGCGGAAAGCGCAATAAACGCGGGTGATGTTGCTTGGGTTGCTGCTGCATCGGCGCTTGTGATGCTGATGACGCCGGCACTCGGGTTCTTCTACGCGGGCCTTGTGAGGAAAAAAAACCTTGTTTCAACACTCGCGCAATGCCTCGCAATATTCGCGATAGTGAGCATTGTGTGGGCGTTGTGGGGATACTCGCTGGCCTTCGGACCGAGCATAGGCGGCTTTATAGGCGATTTATCCAATTTTGCACTCAACGGGGTTGGAGCCATACCGGACGAAGCGTATGCTGCAACAATACCGGCGCTCCTGTTTTTCTTTTTCCAGCTGAAATTTGCGGCAATAACGCCGGCGCTGATAATAGGCGCGTTCGCGGAAAGGGTTAATTTCAAATCGCTCATCGTCTTCATAATACTCTGGACGACGCTCATATACGCGCCTATAGCCCACTGGGTGTGGAACCCTGATGGCTGGCTGAAAGCAATTGGCGCCGTGGACTTCGCCGGGGGAACGGTTGTCCACGTTGCTGCAGGCGTTTCAGCGCTCGCGGCGGCACTGGTTATAGGAAAAAGGAAAGACTACAAAAACGGCGCAGAATTCAAGCCAAACAATGTGCCATTCGTGATATTGGGGGCTTCGCTCCTCTGGTTCGGCTGGTTCGGGTTCAATGCCGGGAGCGCGCTTGCCGCAAACGAGCTTGCAGTGTCGGCATTGGTGGTCACGAACCTTGCGGCTGCGGCAGCAGCGGTCAGCTGGATGGCTGTTGACTGGCTCACAAAAGGAAAGCCTTCAGCCGTGGGGCTTTCAATAGGGGCGGTGTGCGGGCTTGTGGCGATAACGCCGGCTTCTGGGTATGTGGGCACTACAGCCGCAATAGCGATTGGATTGGTTGCGGGCGTGGTATCAAACCTTGTCGCAAACTGGCGCGCAAGCAGGACAATGCTGGACGATTCGCTTGATGTTTTTGCGTGCCACGGGATAAGCGGAATGTGGGGGGCGCTGGCAACAGGGCTGTTCGCGACCGTGGCGGTAAACGCAGCAGGCGTGGACGGGCTGTTTTACGGGAATCCTTCGCAATTGCTGGCGCAGTTAATAGCGGTTGTCGTGGTCGCGGCGTACGCATTCATCGGCTCATTCGCGCTCCTGAAAATACAATCGGCGTTCATGAATCTCAGGGTCTCGCCGAAAGATGAGGAAAAAGGGCTTGACCATTCACAGCACGGGGAAGAAGCGTACGGGTGAAGGCACTATGGCGGTTATTCTTTTCTTTGCCTCTTTTTTTATGGCAAACCAATAAAATATTTCGCTAATATTTTCAGGTTTGCTATCTAGTAAACCAAGCCGAAATGCCGCAAAACTTTCTTGGTTTACTATAGCGCGGTTATTCCGCGTTCTTTTCTTTTTTAGCGCGGGTTTTACTTTCTTTTCTTTTTGCCTCGTGATTTTCTTCTTGTTCTTTTCTTTTTCGCCAATGTTTTTCCTGTTCTTTTTCTTTTCGCCAACGTTTTCTTTTTCTTACAAGAAAAAGAAAAAGCACTTTTTCTCTTTCTTTTTAGCGCAGGTTTTTCTTTCTCTTTCAAAGAGAAAGAAAAAAGTGCTACGAGCCCGGAGGGATTTGAACCCTCGACACCCTGGTCGCATCCAGTCTGATTGAGACTTTAAGAGCCGCACCTCCTTCAAGCACTCGGCTTTGAAGAATCAGGTGCTCTACCAAACTGAGCTACGGGCCCGCTAGAATCAATTTGTCTGGGGAAGGATTTTAAAGGTTTGTCGGGAAGCAAAAAAGCCAGTCTGTTCAGATGATGTTGATTTCTGAACCCAATTAAGTCGAGAAATTTATGGATTTCTTTCTGATGTGTAATATACAACCTTGAAAAGCTCTTGGAATGGACAACATTACTTGTATTTATCCCAAAAAAAGTAAGCCCATTGCAGATATCGTGAACTAATTGTTTTGAAACAGATTTATATTGCATGGAAAGCAGTTTTGAATAATGTTTTGGATGATTCGCATAAGCCCGCGAATAACGCTGATAAATAGACCCATCAGTGTCCCAAATACCCCTTAGGCATGGAACAAGCAAATTAAAGTCTGACAAAATCGCTTTAGGGATGAAAACGGTAAAGGATTTTTTACCTACAGGTATTCCTAAATTTGAAAAGAAATCAAAAACTTTTTTGCTTACAACATGATACCGTGTGGAGTTATCAGACCTTAAGTATAATCTACCCTTAACTCCAAAATTATACATTATTACCGGTTGTACAAAATTATAGTAATATTCAAATTCATCGTTACTGCCAGTAAAAGCGGTTACATACCTGAATCGATTTTCTTTTTTAACAAAGTATTTTGAAAGGCATCCATCGCCAATTAAAGTGCCGGCAATTTCAGCAAGGTCAGGAGTCAACTGCATTAAAGAATTTATGCAATGGGTAAGAATACGCTTTCGGGGCACACCTCATTGCCGCTGCCAAAGCACATTATTTACTTTTTTCCGGCTTCATCTGCGGGAAGAAAATGACGTCCTTGATTGTGGACTGGCCTGTGAGCAGCATTACAAGGCGGTCAACACCGATGCCTAAGCCCCCCGCAGGCGGCATGCCGTATTTCAGGGCTTCAACGAAATCATCGTCAGGCGGATGGTGTTCGCCCTTGGCCCTGCCCTGATCAGCCTGCTCCGCGAAAAATTTTTCCTGCAACGCCGGGTCGTTGAGCTCGGAGTAAGCGTTCGCCATTTCCCAGCCGTTGATGAAAAGCTCGAAGCGTTCAATGAGTTCGGGGTTGCCGCGCTTCAGCTTGCATAAAGGCGTTGTTTCCTTTGGGTGGTCGATAATGAAAGTGGGCTGGACAAGCTTGCCCTCGCACAAATGGCCAAAAAGCTCGGCGATTGCGAGGCCGCGCTTGAATGGCTCAACATCTAATCCGTTTTCCTTCAAGAGCTTTTTCAAATCTGAATCGGAAAGTTTTTTCACGTCAAGGTTTGCGTGCTTTTTCAGCGCTTCATAAACCGTGATGCGGGGCCAGGGCGCCTTGAAGTCAATTTCTTTGCCTTCATATGAAACTTTGGTGGTTCCGTTAAGGGTTTTCGCGGTGAACTCAAACATTTTTTCGGTGAAATTCATGACATCATTGTAGTCCCAGTAAGAGGCGTAACACTCCATTGTCGTGAATTCCGGGTTGTGGGTTTTGTCGACGTCTTCATTGCGGAAGTTTTTGCAGATCGTATAAACCCTGCCGAAACCGCCGACAATGAGGCGCTTGAGGTAAAGCTCCGGTGAAATTGAAAGGTAAAAGTCCGATTTCCATGCATGGCTTTTTGTAATGAACGGGCGCGCATTTGCCCCGCCATAATTCGGCTGAATCATGGGAATTTCAACCTCGAGGAACTTTTCCTTTGCAAGGAATTCGCGCATGAGGGAAATCGCCTTGGCGCGCTTCACGAAAACATTCTTGATGTCAGGGTTAACCGCGAGGTCGAGGTAGCGTTTTCTGTAACGTGTTTCAATGTCGGAAAGGCCGTGCCATTTCTCCGGCATCGGGAACACGGATTTGGAGAGGAAAGTTATTTTTTTCGCGAGGACTGAAAGCTCGCCTTTCTTGGTTTTCATCACCGTGCCGTTGACGCCGATAAAATCCCCTGAGTCAATGAAATTTATCAGGCTGAAGGAATTTGTCTCGGTGTCGGATTCCGAGGCCACAACCTGGATTTTGCCTTCGTGGTCCTGAAGCGAAATGAAGTGAAGCTTTCCGAAACCCCTTTTAATCAT
>DASRUO010000185.1:0-3709 GCA_035655375.1 archaeon
AAGCGCGATTAAGGCAAAAACTTTTTTCATTATCATTTGTTTTCCACCAGCCTTGTCTGCCTTTCTCTCCTGTAAAGGACTTTCACAAGCCTCGCGACAAACGCTATCATGAGTATTGCCGCGACAATCGCAAGTACGGCATCAATGATGAACTGCGAATCAGCGCCGCCTGCCGCGCCGCCAAAGCCCGAAATTCCGTCCGCAACAAACACCGCCATCCCCGAAAGGCCTGAAAACATGCCTGCGCTTTCATGCTTCATTTCCGCCTCGGCTGAACTGCTTCCGTCAGCGCATGAAAAAACAAATTCAATTGCTCCTTCAAAAGAGCTTCCCTTTTCCAGCGCAATGCCGAAGCTTTTTTCCTCGAAAGACCCCAAAACAAATTCTTTTTCCCCGGCAACGCTCCAGTCAGAGGGAAGGTTTTTTGCCTCAACAAGTGAAAGGCTTTTCGTTTTGAAAGAAGAATTGCTGAATTTTACAAGCGCACCTTCATCCGATTCCTGCGCTTCAGCCTTTACTGTGCATGAGTCTTCCCTGCGGAAATCAATTGAAACGTTTTTTTCGGCCTTGTTTCCGCCGACATCGATTAAAACCATGCCCTTGTAGGACGAGCCTTCAAGGCTTTTCTCGGGGTAAATAAGAACTGAAACTTTTGAGGAAGAGTTCGCGGGGATGTATTCAGGCATGTTTTCCGCAACGACTTTTGCGGGGAAGTTAAACTCAACTGTTAAAGGCTGCTTGGTTGCCGAATCGTTTTCAGCGTAAAAAGAAAATTCGTGAGGCCTTTCGCCGACAATGATTGAGTTCTCAAACCCTGAAACAACGGCGCCAAAGGCCGCTGAAGAAAACAGCGCCAGCACGGCGATTGCGGTTATTAGGAAACCCCACCTCATATAATTCACTTTTTAACTAAACCTTGTTATAATAATAGCCGCAGAAGTACTATTTAAATATTTCCCTTTTTACGGTTATTTAATTATTTTTCGGTTTTCTGCCGCTTTTACGCGTTTCAGGCGCTTCCTCGGCAGAGGCCGCTGTTTCAGTGCTTTCGGGAACCCGGGAAAGAAAGTGGATTATCCCGCCGATTACAAGCACTATAAGTATGATTATGCCAAGCACCAGGCCTATGGTTGTTGCCAAGCTGAACAGCCCCGCCGCAAAGCCTTCGCCTTCATCCTGCGGCGCCCCGATGCCTTCAACCGTTACAGGCACATTCACAGCGCCCGAATCGGAACTAACCCTCAAGCTTGAAGTGAAGCCTTCGCCAGAATAATCCCCCAAAGCGATTTCAGCCGAAAGCTGTTCACCGGTTCTCCAGAGGCTTTTCGAAATTTCCGTAAATGAAACCCCTTCAGGAAGCTCCGAAGCCGTTATTGAAACATTGGAAATGTCGGAGCCCGTATTTTCAAGCGTTACCTGCGCCGAGCCATCGCTAACCTCAGGCGGGCCTTTCACAGAAATCCTCGGCCTTGAAGCCGAAACATCAACACTCACAAACTTGCTTTTCGTCCTGCCGCTGTATGAGGTGTCAAACTGCACGTTCGCTGTTCCTTCACCCCTTCCCGTAAGAGTCATTATAACCGTTCCAGAGCTTCCGCTTGAAAGGCAGAGCTGGTTTCCGGAAAGGCTCACGCTTGCAGCCGAAGTGTTGCTGCTTGAAGCGCTCAACGCAAAGCACTGGCTTGAATCAAGGCCGTTGTTCAAAGTCACAACAACATTCGCGCTCTGGTCCGCATTAAGTGAAACAAATGAATCTGAAAAGCTTATGCCTACGCTTCCAGAAGGCTCCGGTGAAACCGAATCAGGGGACGCGCCGTCGCGCACAGTGACATTAAAGCTTTCCCTTATCGAGGAACCCGAGCATGCCCTGCCGTTGTCAAAGTCGCCTGCAATTGTAAGTTCCGCGCTCCCGGTCCTGTTCGAGGAAACAGCGTCCGCATCAAAGGTTATTTCCACTTCGCGGCTGCTGTTCGCCGGAATGGTTGAAGGGCTTTTGGAAACGCTTGCGCTGAAATAATTGTTGCTTTCGCTAATTCTCACTGAGCCAACATCAAAGTCCCTGCTTGTGTCATTCCTCACAGTAATGACTTTCCTTGTCCTCGCGTTTTCAGGAATCGTTGTATTGGATGAATTGATTTCAATGTTGCTGCAAACCCCTGAACTGCCGCTTCCGCCGTTGTTTTCAACAACAACCCTGAAGCTCTGCGCCCTGAAATCCGAGAAAGAGCATGCCCTTCCGTTGCCGAACTCTCCCCTCAAATCAATGGAAACCGTGGCTTCCCTGTCGCTTGAAACGCTTGAGCTGTCAATATCAAATTCAAGGGCACCGTCCTCGCCTTCGCGGATAAAGTCATCAAAATCAACGTTCCTTATGGAAATGAACGAGCTGCTCTCGGAAAAGTCAACGTCTTCCAAAGTGAAATCATCATCGGCCCTGTTCCTTATGTCGAATGCCACAAGGGTTGTGTCGGACTCGTCAACGAAAACAGTTCTTGTGGAAACACTCAAATCCGAGCACGCGCCAGAATCTTCCGAGAAAACATCAACGTTGAATAAATCGGAGTCCGTCCTTCCCGAAGAATCCTCAACCTCTACAGTTATTGAGCTTGAGCCTGTCCTGTCATCGCGCGGAGCGTCGCAACTTACATACCTATCATCATCAATGAAGCAGAAAATAAGCGATGTGTTGCTTTGATTTGTTATCCTGAAATCCAGTTGTGAATCAGAATCGCGGTCATCTGAAGCGTAAGAAAACAAGTCAATTAACCTTGACCTCGAGCCTGAATTTTCCCTGACCTCAACATCCGGAATCCCTGAAAGATTCGGCGCGTCATTCCCCGAATCATTATCGTTGCCGCCGCCGTTTCCGCTTTCAACAACCCTTAAAGCGCCGCGGTTTTCGCATAAAACCTGCGTGAACTCCCTGTTGTCCACGGGGTCGAAAAAGTACACGCCGACATCGAAAAGCCCTTCAGCCTTGTTCTGCCATGAAACGGTCTTGCTGTAGCTCACGGTGCTGTTCGCGGGAATGGTCACGTTGTCCCTTGGATACGGGTCCCATGTACCGTAAAAGGCGTAGGGGAGCGCGGCGTCAAAAATCTGGACGCCGTAATGCACCGGCACATCATTGGAACTTGTGTTTGAAACAGTGAAATTCACCGCAATTGAATCGGTGGAATCCCTTTGCACCGCGCCGTTCGCTGAAGGGCTTGAAATGCTGCATGAAAGGAAACCGCTGTAATCAGAGGCAAAGCCAAAGCTTGCCAGAATCAATATTGCGAATGCCGCCAGAATAAAACCAAACTTTTTCAGATGCCCCACGCTCCGGTTAATGAGTTACTACTGTATAGTTACTTCTCGGCGCAATTGCTTAAAAAGGTATTGTTTTGCGGAGCTTCAATACTAAAAGAAATATAGCAGGCCACGCCGAATCAATTTTGGGTTGGCGATTCTAGGCATTATTGCGGAAATGTGGCACTTAATCCATGGGCATCATATCTGTTCCAGCACAATCATTGTCTGTGTCTTGTCAACGCCGTCAATATTCCTCAGCTTCTTTGTAATAATCGTGTTCAGTTCCTCAGTGTCCTTGGCGACAGCCTTGGCCATTATGTCTGCGTCCCCGGTAATAACTGCTACATACTCAATGCCGTCGATTTTCTTGATTTCCTTGGCCACTTCATCCTGTTTGATTTTTTTTGCCATCACG
>DASRUO010000186.1:0-9930 GCA_035655375.1 archaeon
CAGGATGCCAGGTCGGCGTCATTGCGGCAAAAAAGAGAACCGTTCTCCCAAAAAGCCTGGAAGGGCTCGTCGGGAAAATCCACGTGATAAGGCAAGTGCTCATACAGCCGCCGCTCATAATCGACCCGCCGAACAACAAGAGGAAGGGCGAATTCGCGGTTGTGCATTCAAACCCTCTTGAGGGGGTGAAATTCAACGCGGATGAATGGCTGTGCTTTCCCGCGAAGGTTGGGGAGCTCACGGTTCACTTTTACTTCCACAATTTTTACATGGGCCTGGGGATTTCAGTTTCAAACCTTTTCGAGCTCTGCACCGACGGGGATTTGAGGAAAAAGCCTGACGCGGTTTACGCTTACGGCGTTCCTCCTGAGGCGCTGGAAAAATTCGCGCCTGAAAAAACGGTGTTCTACAATGACGAGAAAAACAGCCTTATGGTTGGCGCAATACCTTTGGGCGACGAATTCGCCTATTTCGGCTACGTGAAGAAAATGATGCTCACGCTCTACAATTCAATCATGATTAAGCGCGGCAGGATGCCGGTGCACGGGGCAATGACGCGCATCACGATGAAAAGCGGCGCTTCCGCGAACGTGATAATTTTCGGCGACACGGGCACGGGGAAAAGCGAGTCGCTTGAAGCTTTCAGGATTTTGAGCGAGGGAAACCTGAAGGACATGAAAATAGTTTTTGATGACATGGGTTCGCTTGAACTGCAGAAAGACGGCTCAATCAAGGCTTTCGGAACCGAGACTGGCGCGTTTGTGAGGCTTGACGATTTGCAGGCGGGCTACGCTTTCGGAAACATTGACCGCTCGATAATAATGAGCCCTCAGAAAATCAACGCGCGCGCCGTGCTGCCCATAACGACTTTGCAGGAAATCCTGCACGGCTGGCCAATCGATTATTTTCTTTACGCGAACAATTACGATGAAGTGAATTCAGGAAAATACCTTGAATTTTTTTCTTCGCCGGAGCAGGCCATGGAAGTTTTCCGCGAGGGGAAAAGGATGGCGAAGGGCACGACGAATGAAACCGGCCTTGTCACGGCTTATTACGCGAACATTTTCGGGCCGTCGCAGTTCCGTGCGGAGCATGAAAAAATCGCGGGAAAGTTTTTCGGGGCGATGTTTAAAACCGGAGTGAAGGTCGGCCAAATACGGACACAGCTCGGAATCAAGGGCATGGAAACCTCTGGGCCGCAGCTCGCCGCGAAGGCGCTTTTCGGGGATATTGTGAAAAACAAAGGAAAATAAGGCAATGTTTTTATTCTCCTGATTCATTTATCTTGTATGGGTTTTCCGGCTTTTTTGTTTCAATATAAGGCAGGGCGGACCACACGCCCACTTGATGCAAGAGGAAAATTAAGCCAAGGAGCCTTTTTAAGGGGAACAATGCTTGATGCCTTCGGTAAAATCCCTGAAGAAGACCCAAAAAAGCGTTTACGTTTACCATCACAACTTCGCCAACGTTTAGTATCTTCTGAGAGGCCCCCTCAATTAGAGTTTCCAAGAATGAGAAGGACACTGAATGTATACGCTGATATTTCCAAAAGATTTGAATCCATTATCAGGCAATTGTCCGAATCATCTCAGGAGCAGCTTGCAGTTACAATTAATGCTGTAGCAAAACGCAGCGGGTTGAAACAAAGGTTGAGTCCGGCAACCACTATGAAATTTAATGAAACTGAAAAAAGAAGTTATTATTTTTTCATAAACAAGCTTTTGAATAATCGCCGCAATGTCACTACACAGCAAGCCAGAAATATTGCAAAAGCACAATTGGCAGTTATAGGAAATGTCAGGGAAAGAGAAAAAATTGTCAAGCTCAAAAGAATTTCGCAAATGACTGACGGCCGAATACAGGACATTTTAAAAGTTTTTTATGATAGACTCCCAAAATTGATTGGAAAAGTTGATGGAAAAACGCCTCCAAGCGAAATTAGAAGATTGGCAAATGAAACAATCGACAAAGGCAGTGTAAGCGAGGATAATAAAGACTATGTATTGGATGTTGCAAAAATGAGTGATGCTGAAATAGAAAATATTTTTAATTATCAGATAAGGGTCCCTGAATATGTTCCAATGCAGATTCCCGGGGAGGTTCAAAGATTTATATTCCAGATTTTGGGCAACAGAAAAATGACCAACAGTGACGAGTTTGGGGCTCATTTGTCAAAAGTGTTGGCCGAACGAGAGCATATCCAGGCGGCGGCTCGCTTGCCAGATGATGAATTGCTCAGGCAACTTAGGGTACACGGCGTATTACCTTCGGCAAAAAAGCAGATATAATTTTTTGCAAAATTAAGATTTTTTATGGATGATGGCAAAGCCGGCAGCGGGGCTATTTGAAATTTTTTATGTAAGGAAGCTCCGCCACCTTTTTCCTTGTCTTATCCAGCGCTGAAACGAGCAAGCCCAGAGTGTTCCACGAACCTTCAACCAAAGTTTTCCGCCTTTCCTCCGGTATTTCCACGGCTATGGAGGTGTCATTGTAATTCAGTTTCTTGTCCGCGAGGTTCAGATTAAGGATTGCTTCAGGGTCTTCCTTTTCCGCGAAATCCTGCAGTATTCTTATGTCCTCGGCGCCCGCGGTGACGCACGGCATCCCCAGAAGCTGGCAGTTGCCGGAAAAAATCTCGGCAAAGCTTTCCCCAATAATTGCTTTTATGCCGAAACGCTTCAGCGCCTGCGGCGCGTGCTCGCGCGAGGAACCGGAGCCGAAATTCCTGTTCACTATGAGGAAAACCGCGCCCTTGTGCTTCGGGTCGTTGAAGGGATGCTTTTTCGCGCGGCCCATTTCATCAAAGCGCGCGTCGTAAAAAGCGTATTTCCCGAGACCCTCAAATGTAACGGTTTTCATGAAGCGCGCGGGAATTATGCGGTCAGTATCAATGTCGTCGCCCCTCACTGGAACTGCCTTCCCCGCAATCTGCGGCATTTCGCTTTTCATTTTCATAATCACATCACGCCCCTAACATCAACGACTTTTCCGTTCAAAGCCGCGGCGGCAACCATTGCGGGGCTCATTAAAAGAGTCCTCCCCTGAGGCGAGCCCTGCCTTCCGATAAAATTCCTGTTGGAAGAGGAGGCGCATATTTCATTGCCCTTCAGCCTGTCGGTGTTCATGCCAAGGCATAAAGAGCAGCCCGCGCTCCGCCACTCAAAGCCGGCCTTCGTGAAAATTTTGTCAAGGCCTTCCTTTTCAGCCTGCGCCTTGACCTTTTGCGAGCCGGGCACTACAAGCGCCTTCACGCCCACGGCGACTTTTCCGCCTCCGGCTATTTTTGCCGCCTCGCGCAAATCTGAAATGCGGGAATTCGTGCATGAGCCTATGAACGCGACATTTATTTTCGTGCCTTCAATCGGCGTTCCCGGATTGAGGCTCATGTGCTGCAAAGCCTGCTCCGCCGACTGCCTCTCACTTTCGGGCATTTCTTTCGGGTCCGGAATGTTTTCATCAACAGAAACCGACTGGCCGGGATTTATCCCCCAGGTCACCACCGGCGCGAGCGATGAAACGTTCATTTTGAAAACGTCATCATATTTCGCATTTGAATCCGAGGCTATGCTTTTCCACCACTTCACGGCTTTTTCAAAAGCGGCACCTTTCGGCGCGAACTCCCTTCCCCTGATGTAATCAAAGGTTGTTTTGTCCGGATTAACGTAACCGGCGCGTGCGCCGCCCTCAATGCTCATGTTGCAGACGCTCATGCGCTCCTCCATTGAAAAGTTTTCAAATGTTTCGCCCGCGTACTCGTAAGCGTAGCCCAAGCCGCCCTTGACGCCGAGCTGCCGGATTATTTTCAGTATCACGTCCTTCGCGTAAACGCCTTTTCCCAATTTTCCTGAAACATCCAGCTTCCTCACCTTTGGCTTCATCATCGCGAGGCACTGCGAAGCCAGAACATCGCGGACTTGGGTGGTGCCTATGCCGAAAGCGACAGCGCCGAAAGCGCCGTGCGTGCTTGTGTGCGAATCGCCGCACGCTATTGTCATTCCCGGCTGGGTAAGCCCGAGTTCCGGCCCTATGATGTGCACTATGCCCTGCTTTCCCGAAGCGGGATTGTAAAAGGCCACTCCGAACTCTTTCGCGTTTTTTTCAAGCTCTTTCATCATCGCTTCAGCCAACGGGTCAAGGAAAGGCCTTTCCTGCGAATCGGTTGGAACTATGTGGTCAACCGTTGCGATTGTGCGTTCCGGGAAGGCGACCTTCAAATTTTCTTCGCGCAGCATCTGGAAGGCCTGCGGGCTGGTAACTTCATGGATTAAATGAAGGCCTATGAACAGCTGGCTTTCACCGCTCGGAAGTTTCTGGACCTCGTGCATTTGCCACACCTTGCTGAACAGGTTTTCGCCCATAAAAATCACTTAAAGTAAGGAATCATTGGAGGAATTGGTTTAAAAATGTTTTAAAATCCCCCCGCCGGCGGAAGCATTTCACAAAACCCCGTCATAAATGGCGGGGATTGCTTTGGGGTTGTTCAAAAATCGGGGGCACAAAAATGGCTTCTTTTCAGCGGAAATTTCCCCGCCTTTCCCGTAAACATATTCGCCGGTTTTATTGTATTCAGTCAAACCTGACAAGCTTTGTGTCGGTCTTATGCGTTGAATGAGTTGACACGCCGGGATGCTGCATCGTCATGTGCTTTGATGCCTCCAAAGGCGTTCCATAAGGCCCTGAGCCGCTCGCACCGAACTTTTTCCCGCAAATCGGGCAAATTTCCATAACTTACCGCCCCCCTATCCATTATAGGGGTGAATCCATCCATATGCAATATATTGCGCTTCCGAGCCATAATAAAGTTTGCAGGCGTTAACGGCTGTAAAACCTATAAAAAGCCCTCTGAAAAACCTCTAAAAAAGCACTTTTCCGCGCATTATTTGCCGGCTTTGCCGGCAAAGGCTATGCAGGAAATTTCAATGAGCGCGTCCATGGGCAATTTCGCGGCCTGAATGGTTTGCCGCGCGGGCTTCACTTTGCATGAAGAAAACCTTTCAGCGTAAACCGCATTCATTTCCTTGAAATCATCCAAATCCTTCAGGAAAACCTCAACCCTCACAACATTTTCCAGCGAAAGGCCCGCACCTGAAAGGAGCGCCTCGATGTTGTCGAAAATCCGGTTCACGTGCTCCGCAATGCCGCCCTCGACAATTTTGCCTGTTTCGGGGTTTAAGGCGATTTGGCCTGAAACGAAAACAAAACCCTTGATTGAAACTGCCTGTGAATACGGCCCGATTGCTTTCGGCGCTTTCAGCGATTCAACCGCCTTTTTTCCCCGCATGGAAACCGTTAAAGTTTACGATTGAATAGTAATAAAAAGGTTAAGCGGCTGAAATATTTCCTGAAAATTAAAATTTGGGCCTGAATTAAAATTTCCGGGCCGAAAAATCTGGAAATCGGAACTGTTTCAAATGAGCGACCCGTGGCTTTACTCGATTGCAAGCGTTGCACTTGTAAGCATTATTTCCCTCATAGGGGTATTCACAATTTCCGTGAAAGAGAAAGACCTTGAAAGGCTGCTGCTTTACATGGTGAGCTTCGCGGCGGGCGCGCTTTTCGGGGACGCATTTATCCACCTCCTGCCTGAAGCCGTGGCTGAAACGGGCTTCACCCTTGAGGTTTCAGGGCTCATACTTTTGGGCATAGTGTTTTCGTTCATCGCTGAAAAAATAATCCGCTGGCGCCACTGCCACATCCCCACAACCGAAAAGCACCCGCACCCTTTCGCGGTAATGAACCTTGTGGGCGACGGCGTGCACAACTTCATTGACGGCCTCATAATCGGCGGAAGCTACCTTGCGAGCGTTCCTGTCGGAATTGCGACAACGATTGCTGTTGTCCTGCATGAAATCCCGCAGGAAATCGGTGACTTCGGCGTGCTTGTGAAAGGCGGGTTTTCAAGAGGGAAGGCGCTTTTCTACAATTTCCTGACGGCATTGACAGCGGTGTTGGGCGCGGTTGTTGCGCTGCTCGCCAACGCTTTCGTTGGAAACCTCACCTCCTTCCTTGTCCCTTTCGCCGCGGGCGCGTTCATTTACATCGCGGGCTCGGACCTCATACCCGAACTGCACAAGGAAGTCAAGGCCGGCAAATCCGCGCTGCAGCTTGCCGCCTTCCTGCTCGGAATCGCCATGATGTTGTCCCTTACCGCCCTTGAATGAATGCCCTGTTGCCGTCAACCCCCAAGGGGGCTTTTGATCAAACTTTGGTAAAGTTTGCGGAACCCCAAAAGGGGATTGGGTTGTTAAAAATCCGCCAACCGTAAATGTCAGCACTGCCCGCCAAGCAGGCAAATCACGGCTTTTTAATCCTATTGTTTTCAGAATAGTATAGTGAAAGTGGTTTTTTATTTTAGAAGCTAGTTCCTTTAGTTTTTTCAAAACCAGTCACGAATAATAAAAAGTAGGTGAAAGAATAAATGGGTTTTAGAGACGACAATCGCAGCTTTGGCGGTCCTAGGGAAATGTTCAAGGTAACATGCTCTGACTGCGGCCAAGAGACAGAAGTGCCATTCAAGCCTGATGGTTCAAGGCCAGTTTACTGCCGCGAATGCTATCAAAAGCACAAGCCAAAACGCGACATGTACTAATTTCTGAATTAAAAATTTGGAATTTTTAAAAGCTTTTTCTTTTTTTATTTTATTTTTTTCCTGCGGTTTCCTAAAGCATGGTGCCTGACTCAACGTGCAATGAGGTGTTAGGGCTTTGCCTCCTTAAACGCAAAAATTGCGGGAATCGCCTTCACGGCCCCGGAAAATAAACGCATTTTGCGGCTGTAACAAATGAAAACCTTTAAATAGGACACAGGGCTTTTCTATTGCATTATGCATTCACTCAAGGGGCAAGCTTCGCTTGAATACCTGCTGCTTTTGGGCGCGGTTGCACTTGTAACCGTTGTCGCCATAACCATGGTTCTCGGAATTTCTGGAGCGCAGCAGGAAAGCATCTTAAGCACAATAAGCAGAATTCCCGTGGTTCCAACAGGCACAATAGATTCAGGCGGGGCGGAAGAGCCGGCTGCAATAACATTTTCCGGTGAAAGCGGCGAACTGAGCGTTGCCGGGCAGTATTTCCCCTCAACGAAAACTTTGAGGGCTGTTTTCAACAGGCCGGTTTCCGGGGAAAGCTTTAAGCTCACTGTTTTTTCGGAACCTTTGGCTCTGGAATCCACAGATTGCCAGTCATTTGATGGCACGAGGTTTGACTGTTTCCTGAAGCCGGGGCAGTTCATTGAAAAGGGAACGCATTATCTGGAGGTTGAGGCCGCGGCGCTTTCAAACCCCGCGGAAATTGTGAAGCTTAAATCCGGGAATTTTTCCGTGAGCGAGGAGGATGTTCAGGCCTCAAAGGCCGCTGACGACTTGCCTGAATTTGCTGCGGGGGAAATCATCGTAAAATTCAAGGGAAAAGTGAATGAGCGCGCAAAGGCGGACACTGCCGCGGGCGCAACGAAAGTTGAAACCGATAAGGAAAGCGTGAACGCGCTCCTGAACAAGTATAAGGCCAAAGAAATCAGGGGCGTAATCACTTCCGGCAAGGCGCTGCAGAAAAAGCCGGACTTTGCAAACATTAAAAAGATTGAGATTGACGGGGATGTAAAAGCCGCTGCGGCGGAATTCGCGCAGGACCCGAATGTTGAATATGCGGAACCGAATTTTGTTCAATTTTCCTCTTTCAACCCAAATGACCAGAAGTTTTCGGAGCAGTGGGCGCTCCAGAAAATACAGGCGCAGCAGGGCTGGGACACTTTGTACGGAAGTCCAAACACCGTGATTGCAATAATAGACACGGGCGTGGACTACGGGCATGAAGATTTGGCCGCAAACATGCTTGCAAACTGTTCAGGGGGATGCCCGCAGGGCACGGGATATGATTTTGTTAATACCGACACCGCTTACTGGCTTTCCAACGGTTTCACTCTTTATTCAGGCGAAGATTACACAACGCCTGACAACAACCCTTCAGACTTTGTCGGCCACGGAACGCACGTTGCGGGAATCGCGGCGGGCGTCACGAACAACACGAAAGGAATTGCAGGGGTTTGCCCTGAGTGCAGCATAATGCCTGTCAAGGCTGGTTTCGGAGTCCAGCACCCTTATTACTGCCCTAATGGCTGCGGAGTTCTGGAACTTGATGCGATTTCAAACGCTCTCGTTTACGCAACTGACAACAGCGCCGATGTAATCAACATGAGCTTTGGCGGAAGTTATTCATCCCTGCAGGAGGACGCAATAAATTATGCTTTCAATGCCGGCGTTGTGCTTGTAGCTTCAGCAGGAAACTCAGGCAACTCAACCCCTAATTACCCCGCGGCGCTTGCCAATGTCATTTCAGTTTCTGCGACAACTCCTAGCGACTTGCTCGCCCCTTACTCAAGCTTTGGCAACTCGGTTGATGTTGCGGCGCCCGGTGGCGATGGAACTTCAGCAAACGGAATTTTAAACACTCTTCCGAAAACCGGGATGCTGAATGATGCTTCAGGCTACGGGAAGCTTAACGGCACATCAATGGCTTCACCGCATGTTGCAGGGCTTGCTGGCCTGATAATATCTGCAAAGCCCACGCTTTCAAACATCGGGGTGGGGAATATTATAAGAAACTCGGCCGATGATTTAGGCACTGCAGGATTTGACAGCTATTACGGTTATGGCAGGATTAATTTACTAAAGGCAAGCTATGCTTTTGACAGCACTAACCAGCCGCCGCTTGTTGCAAAACCTTTCGTGCGCATGGTGGCTGTAGGGCCAGGAAAGGCGGGTAATTTAGGCAGGCTTTTGGAATTCAAGGTTGGGATTCAAGACCCTGATGACCCTTCAACCCCGCAAGGACAGCTGGTTTATTCAGGCACTGGAATGCCGCCTTCAGCAACATTGGATGCGAGCACTGGAATTTTTTCATGGAAGCCTGCGATGAACGAGCTTGGAACTTATCAAATCACTTTCACTGCTGTTGAAGCCGGCGGGCAGTACAGCGCAAGCCAGAACATTACTATAAGCACGCTGTTCAAGCCAGAGACAAGGGTCACGCCTTTTTCAGGCGACCAGCAGTCGCCTGATGTGTCAGGCGGCAAGGTTGTCTGGAGTGATTCCAGAAATGATGCAAGCGATGTTTACATGTACGATATAAGCGCCGGAGGCGACCCAGCAACAAATTCCCAGCCAATAGCGGTTGATTCACAGTTCCAGTGGTTCCCTGCAATAGACGTCAGCAAAATAGTGTGGAATGATTACAGGAGCACTGTCCAAGGGGTTACAGCTTCCGATGTTTTCATGAAAGACATTTCCACTTCAAATTCCGCGGTGCAGCTGACTCCAAGCAGTTCCTTCCAGGGAGACCCGGACATCAGCGGAAACACGGTTGTCTGGACTGATTACAGGAACGATTCAAGCGGAACTTACAGTAACGGCGACATTTACATGAAAAGCCTGCCCAACGGCAATGAAATGCCTGTCACGACAAATTCCGCGCACCAGACAAAGCCGAAAATTGACGGCAGCACGATTGTCTGGGCGGACTTCAGGGCGGGAAACGGCTATTGGGATATTTACACATTATATAACGGAAAGGAAACACGCGTTTCAAGTTTTTCCACAAATTGGGGAAACGCAAACCCGCATATTTACGGCAGCAGGATTGTGTGGCAGGGCTTCAGCGGAGGCGCTTACAATATTTACATGAAAGACCTTGCAGGCGGAGTTGAAACCAAGATAACCAATGACTTTTACGGCCAGGACACGCCTGCAATCTTTGAAGACAAAGTTGTTTGGAGAGACTCGCGCGCCGGCGGCGGAAACGGCGATATTTATCTTTACGACCTTCTTACGGGCGTTGAAACGCAGCTAACCGTTGACCCTTCAAACCAACTTGGGCCTGAAATAGACCATGAAAATGTTGTATGGACTGATGAAAGGAACGGCGGCGGCAACAGGGA
>DASRUO010000187.1:0-2899 GCA_035655375.1 archaeon
CTTCCGCAACGTCTTCACCCTCGATGTCCATTTTTTCAATGCCAAGGAAATCCGCGTACTCTTTCAGCTTTCCCCTGACCTTGCCGTACTTGTAGGCCGAAACCTTTTCGCGCAAATCCACAACGTCCTTGAGCACGAAAGGCACTATTTCAACTTCGAGGATGAAGCTCCGCGTGACAAGGAAAGGCAAATCAAATTCCTTGATGTTGAATCCTATGAGTTTGTCGGAGCCGCCTTTCCTGAACCCTTTCAGTTCAAGCCAGAATTTTTGAAGCATTTCCCTCTCGTTTTCGCCCTGCAAAAGCAACGCTTTCTGCCCGCTTTTCTTCAGGCCTATTGCGATGATTCTCGAGTCAATGGGGTTTAGGAGCTTTTTCCTTTCCTGGTCGTTTTCCGCATCCAGGTACGCACCCTTGTCAACGGGAACCGTTTCAATGTCCAGTACAAAATAAGCCATGCAAAAACCCCTGAAATACTTTCCCCTGAACCCTATAAAAATTCTTTTATGGCTCAATGCCGGTGCGGATTGGCTTTCACAAACATTTATTAACTTCCGTAATTATTTTTCTTACATGGCTTTCGCAAAAAGGTTTTTCATTTTATTCTGCGCCGCGCTGCTGCTCGCGGGCTTCGCCTCCGCGGTTTCAATCAGCGCTCCCAGTTCTGTTCCGGAAAACGCCTCATGGGTTTTCTCGGTTGATTTGGAACCTAACACCGAGGCAACCGTGAAGCTGAACGATTCAGAGATTGTGAAGGTTTTCTCTTCCGGTGCGGTTGTGCCTTCCAGCGCTTCGGTCGCTTCCGCGCACCTTTACTCCGGCGACCTGGTTGTGCAATACTCCGGATTGAGCCCGGGCACTTACACTTTAAGCGTTGAATCCAACGGCTCGGATTCGAAAGAAATAACCGTTGTGCCAATCCTTGACACGCAGCAAATCCTTTCAGACATTGACGCTAAAGTGAATGAAAGGCTGAGCAAATTTGATGAGGTTGACCAGCAGCTGAAAAACCTTGATGTCGACAACAAGGAGTTCTGGAAAAAGCTTAACGAAAACATCGGCAAAGTTTCATCGCTTGAGGCAGCTGTCGGTTCAGTAAGCTCCGACGTTTCAGGCCTTTCGGAAAATGTTTCCGGCTCGAATGATTCCCTGAGTTCAAAGATTTCCTCGCTTGAATCAAAGGTGAGCGCGCTTGAAGCGGTTGAAAACGAGAAGCAGGCACAGCTCGCGGCGGAAGAGGAAGCGCGGAAGAATTCACCCATCACTGGATTTGTCGGCTTCGCTTCAGACAACGCCTTGGGCCTTGTGATGATAGCGGTTGCAATAATCGGTCTTGGGATAGTTTTCGTTTTCAGGGGAAAAATAACTGAGTCAGTTTCAACCCTTTCCGACGCGGCTTCTTCCCGCAGCAATTTCGGCGGTTCCCAGTACGGGCGCGATGAAAATAATTTGCCCATAAGCAGGGAGCAGGAAGAAATGGCGAACGAATTGTCAGGCTCAAAAAAGTGGGCGGCGAAGAAATAATTTTGCTGATTTAAAATTTCACTTCTTCGCGTTCTCAATGCTCGCCTTCACAAAGCCGAAATAAACCGGGTTGGGCTTCAGAGGCCTTGAAGTGAATTCCGCGTGGTACTGCGTGCCGATGAAGAACGGGTGGGCCTTTTCCGGCAACTCAAGGATTTGCATTATGCGCTTCTGCGGCGCTTTTCCCGAAAAAACCATTCCGTGCTTTTCAAGCATTTCAATGAATTTCGTGTTCACGTTGAAGCGGTGCCTGAACCTTTCCCGCACCTTTTCCTTTTTCCCGTAAAGCTTCCACGCCTTCGTGTTTTTCTCGATTTTCATGTCAAACCCGCCGAGGCGCATCGTTCCCCCCAGGCCCTCAACCTCTTCCTGTTCAGGCAAAATGCAGATTACGTTGTTTTCCGCATCTTTTTTCACTTCCTCTGTTGAAGCGTTCTTCATCCCGCACACGCTGCGCGCGAATTCAATTACCGCCATCTGGAATCCGTAGCATATGCCGAGGAAAGGTATTTTTTTCTCGCGCAAATATTTCACCACCGAAATTTTGCCTTCAATCCCTCGCGTGCCGAAACCGCCCGGCACTATCACTCCGTTGACTCCTTTCAATTCTTCTTCCACTTTGGTTTTCCCTTTCTCTAAATCGGTTGTTTCAATCCACTTGATTTTGATGCGCGTGTCCAGCAGTGCGGAGCAGTGCTCCAGCGCCTTTACAATGCTGATGTAAGTGTCGCTCGTTCCCGTGTATTTTCCCGCGATGCCGATTGTTATTTCCTTTCCGTCGCGGATGATGTTTTTCTCGGTCCATTCCCTGAGGCTTTTGCTGCCGTTCACCTTGAACTGTTTCTCCATTCCCAATACTTGGAGGATTGCCTCGTCAAGGCCGATTTTCCTGAAGAACAATGGCAGTTCGTAAATGTTTCCGACATCATGGTTGTTGAAAACCCTTTCAATGGGCACGTTCGCGTTCATGGAAATTTTGCTTTTAATTGTTTCAGTGATGGGGTGCTGGCTCCTGCACGCAATAATATCCGGCTGCAAACCGAGGCTCATCAGCTGTTTCAACCCGAGCTGCGCGGCCTTGCTCTTGAATTCGCCGAGGTGGCCCGGCTCCAAAATGTAGGTGAGGTTTATGAGGCACACGTTCTGGTGGCCTTCCTCATAAATGAGTTCCCTCACAGATTCCATTGCGAAAAGGTTTTCATAATCGCCCACTGTTCCGCCTATTTCAACGAGCACAACATCCGCCTTTGATTTCATTGCGAGGTTTCTCAGCACGAGCTTTGTTTCGCCTGTGACATGCGGAATGTACTGCACATCCCTTCCATTATAATCGCCCTTCCTTTCCTTCTCGATTATTTTTTTGTAAATCTGGCCGT